>JALWEJ010000084.1 GCA_027014115.1 Desulfurellales bacterium | reverse complement strand
TCTTCCGTGAACAATCCGGTTTCAGGAAAAATTTCCGTTAATAATGAAAAATTAAAATTCTCAATTATTGTTCTTTCGTCTATCTCTTTTTCGTAATAATCTTTAATGTCAATTTCGCGAAACAAATTATAATATGGAGATAGTTTATATTTTGTCGCTTTCCCTTTTCCGGTTGATGTTATTAGCCTTTTTGCTTTTAGTTTGGATAAACTCCTTTTTATTGTGGCAATACTTTTTTTCTCCGGTATTCTTGCCTGAAATTCTCCAGAAGCACTTTCCGAATTTTGTTTTAAGAAATCTAATATTAAATTTTCTATTTTCATATTATTTATTCAGTTCATAACGATAGCAGGTTCAGCTCGATATTGCAAGTTTTTGAGCCGTATTACTTTATTTAATGAGCCGTAATCGTTTATGTTTTTTATCATTTTTACGATTTTTATTCAAAAATACCCCATTTCTTGCACCTCGTAGGTGAAAATTTATACGTAAAATCTTCTAAATAAGGGAGCAAACAGCTTATTTGATTAGTTTTAAGGAGAAATTTGACAGTAGCTCTTTTTCTGGATAATGCTTTACATTTCTGGTTACTATATTCAGATTTCGGTCTTTTGCTGTTGCCATTATAAGACAGTCGATCTCAGATAAGGTGATACCTTTTTTCTGTGGTTTCTGTAAAATTCCGCACCTGTTGTTATAATTTGTTTTGTTATTGCTATTACATATTGATACGGTTTCCAATTGTTGGTTTGATATTTCAGGATAGAACATCTTTGTAAGCATTGTTGTATATATGTCGACATTAAACATATGCGTAGCTATATTATCCACATTATTTTCAATAAATGAGAGAAAGATTGATATGGAGGATGCATTATTGAGTATTGTGGCTACAAATTTTGTTATATTTTTTGATAGTTCCTTTGCAACAGCTATATTATTGTTGTGCATAAGTGTCTCGAGCTGATTAGTAAATGTTACATATATTGCATACATTTTGTGATTTTGCGAAATTGTTTCATTCTGAAGAACATTATCTAGATTGTTTGTTATTAGGTTTTTGTATGCACTTATCTGTTCCGATGGTATGTATTGTATATAATTCTGTTTGCATAATTTGAAATAGCAAACTATTTTTCTTAAGAGGTATATTTTTTGATAATATTAAAAAAGGCTGGGTTTTGTTTATTATGTATATATCAAATTTTCTTCTTGCTGAGGGTTTTACAACGCTCGGTCTTGCGGGAACGAGTTTCATTGATTTTTACTTTTTACCTATCACAATCACTCACCACTATCACTATCACTTATCACTTCTCTATCCCTATTCTTGCTTGGACACCTTTTTGATAGTAGTGTTTTATTTCTTTCATCTCTGTTACCAAATCGGCATTTTCAATTACTTTATCCGCTGCGTATCTACCTGTTATGATAAGCTCCGTATTGTTCGGCTTTTTTTTCATAAGCGCAACCAAATCATTATCTGAAAACAGCTTAAAAAAGACGGCTATGTTTGCCTCATCAAGAATGACGACATCGTATGTATTTTTCTTAAATGCATCAATAACAAAATTGTACCCTTTTTTTGCCGCCTCGAAATCTTCTTTTAACGGTTTTGAATGAATAAAACCTTCTCTTCCGAACTGTTTTATTGTGATATTCTCAAAAAGGGACAATGCTTTGTGCTCGCTGTAATATTGACTCTTCACAAACTGTAAAAACAGAACCTTTAAGCCTGCACCGGCTGCCCTTACGGCAAGTCCTATTGCCGCTGTTGTTTTGCCTTTACCGTTTCCTGTGTAGATTTGTATATAACCCTTCTCATCCATCGATTAATTTCTCCAAAATTTTTTGTTCTTTTTTCAAAAAACCATCACCGATTTGAGTTATGCTTTTGTAGAACTGATGTGTTTCTTTGTATTTTTGTGCATCATCAAAAAAATCAAAAATCCAGCTGAATAAGTGGTCAAAAAAGAATTGTCGAAATACCGGTTTGCATCCGTTTTCATTTTCAATTATGAATGATGCAAATTCCATCTCAAAACTTATAAAATCCGGAAATTCCTTGTTGTCGAATATTTCAACCCCGCAGCTTTCATATATATCTATCAACTCATCGCTGCTTTGACTAACCAAAAGCCCCTCTTTATAGAATGACTCGTAAGGGTGTAGGGGTGTTGTTGGGTATCCCGAGATAAACAGTGTTGTATATAAACCCTGCCACTGGTCTATTTTCATGTTCTCAAGCTCTTTTAATGAGTCTTTTAGATGTTTTATGCCTGTTATTCTGTATCCATGTTTGTTTAAGTTGGTATAAGAAGACGATATAAGTTCGATACTTTTTTTTAGTATCTCCATAAAGCCTTCCTGCGGGTATGTAAATGCTATACCCAAAAACCTATAAAGTGTAATCCTGTCTTCAATCATTTCAATTCCTTCCAATTGCAACTTTCTAAATACCAAGTATAACAACATAAATTTTGGTGTCAAATAGTTGTTTTTTATGTTTGAATGTTAATCATAATATAATTTGTAATTAATTATTAATTTTCGAAAAACACAATAAAAGCCGCAAATACATGATTTACGGCTTTTAGTAAATTTTCTTACACTTTAAACCTATTTACAAGCTGACCAACGCTGTCTGCTATATTGTTTAATTGGTTTGCTGCTTCAGAGACATTTTCTATGGCTTTAGCATTTTCTTCTGTCGCTTCTCTTATTTCCTGCATCTGCATATTGACCTCAGCTATTGTGGAGGATAACTCTTCTGTTGCTGCAGAAGTTGAATTTATCTCATCTATTACATTGTTTGTTTTTGAGACAACATTTTCAATATTGGTTTTATCGGTTTTTGCATATTCACTTTCCTGCAGTATAACATTTCCTGTCTGCTCTGTCTTTTTAACTGCATCTTCTGTATCGCTACGCATTTTATTTATAGTATTTCTTATCTCTTCTGTTGCATGCTGTGTCTTTTCTGCAAGCTTTCTAACTTCATCTGCAACAACAGCAAAGCCGCGTCCTGCCTCACCGGCTCTTGCTGCCTCTATTGCAGCATTCAATGCAAGTAAATTTGTCTGGTCTGCTATTTCGTTAATAACACCTACTATTTGACCAATCTGTTTAGAGGCTTCACCGACTGTGTTTATCTGCTCCATTGCCTCTTTTGCAAGAAGGGCGTTTTCCTGCATTCTTTGAACCCTTTTTTCTATGTCGTTTAGCAGCTGTTCATTAATTTCGCTTACATCAGTTGCTAAAGCATTGACATTTTCTGAAGATCTTGCGACACCTTCAACTGCTTGTGCTACATCGTCAATAGCACCTGCTATTTCTTTTGTGTTATTGCTTGTCTGTTGTGTTGAGGCTGCCATTTCACTTGATGTGGAGGATAGATTGTTTGAATTTGTTTCAAGTTCTTTTGTTTTGTCTTTTATATCTTTAATCATAATTTGCGTTTTTTCTAAGAATTTATTAAACCATTCGGCAAGATTGCCTATTTCATCTTTTGAATCCACATTGATACGCTTTGTTAAATCGCCTTCACCTTGGTATAAGTCTTTAACCATATCTGCGAGCATACCCAGTCTTGAAGACAATCTTTTAAGAGATATGAAAATTCCGACAACAATAATAATAAGTGCTATACTCATAAGTAAAAGGTTTGAGTATAAAATATGTTTTGCATGCTTAATTGCTTTTGATATCATATTTTTGTGTTGTATAACCATTATATATCCAATAGTCTTTCTCTGATAGTCTTTGATAGCAATAGGTGTTATAAAAAGATTCTTATAAAATATGTAATGCTCTTTTGCAATATTTGAAATTGATGATATTTTGTCAATGATATCACCTTTTGTATCTCCGCCCACAACATAGTATCCGTCAATTTTTCTGTCTTTTTTTATTAGTGATGCAACCGAAGTATATTGAGGTTTGAGAAGAACCAATATTTTTGCATTGAGATTTTTTTCTGAATTTACCAAAAAATCGTTTAGTGTTCTTATTACCTCAACAGAGCCTATATATTTCCCGTTTTTTAGAATAGGTGCTATACCTCTTGCAACAGGACCGGCTCTACCCACCTCTATTGCACCGAGTGGCTTTTGTGTTTTTTTGACATAAACAAGTGTGTGTCTGAAATTTCCAAGATAGTCACCGTATTTCTCAGGTTTCCACTGCCTTACAAAGCTTTTTAAATCTTTTGTGTGTACATGGAGTTTTTCTTCTATCCCTGTAGTTTTTTTAATATCTTTTACAATACTGTTGAGAACATCCAAAGCCTCACCCCTATCGTTCAAATCAAGTGCCATAATAAGCTGTGTGTTGTTGGATATTAAAACAGACTGCATTTTACAGGATATTAATATTGAATCGATTTCTTTTTCTATATAAATTTTGTTGTTTTTTGACAATAAATCAATCATAGATAATTTCATTTTGCTTAAATTGTGGTATGATACAAAGATTATAACAATAAAACTTGTTAGTGAAACAACTAAAAACGGAAGAAAAATTTGCTTTAGTATGGACAGGTTTCTAAACTTCATAAATCACCGCCTTGAAAATTTTAACATTACTATAAAATAACATATATCTATTATTATTTTTTGTCAATAGCTTGAAAATGCAGTTTTGGGCTGCGGTTATAAAATAGTGCAATTTCACTATGCATAGAGTTTTTGTCTTTTTGTGTGGAACAGTAAAATGTCTAGGCTTAAATATGTTTTTTTAAGATTGAGTGAAAATTCTCTATATCTTCTTTTTTTGTATCAAAAGAGACAACCCATCTTGCAGTTGAATTTTTTTTGTCAACGATATAAAAAAACGATTCCTGCTGAATTTTTTCTATTGATTCTTTTGGAAGTTTTACAAAAAGTTCATTTGATTCAACAGGAAACAGAATTTCTGTATTTTTCAGGTTTTTTACCTTCTCTGATAAGTATTTTGCCATATTGTTTGCATTTTGAGCATTTTTCTTCCAAAGTTCATTCGAGAGATATTCTATAAATTGAGCCGAAACAAAACGCATCTTTGAATACAACTGCATTGTCTGCTTGTGTAAAAATTTTATATTTTCTGCAAGTTCTTTATTGAAAAAAACAACAGCTTCACCCATCATTAAGCCATTTTTTGTGCCGCCAAAGGATAAAACATCCACACATGCATCCTTTGTAAATTCCTTGAAATCCATATTTAGAGTAACGGCGGCATTGGCTATTCTTGCACCGTCCATATGAACAAGCAGTCCGTTTTTGTGTGCAAAATCGGTAATTTTTTCTATTTCTCTTTTTTTGTATACACATCCAAGTTCTGTTGCCTGTGTAATGGAGATGACTTTGGGTTGTGAGTGGTGTTCAAACCCAATAGAATCCAAAAAACGCTCAATATCGTCAGTTTTTATTTTTCCACAGTTATGTTTTATGGGAATAATTTTGCATCCTGTAAATCTTTCTGGAGCCCCGCACTCATCTTCATATATATGGGCACTTTCAGCAGCAATAACAGCCTCAAAGGGTTTTAGCATGTTTGCCAAAGACAGAACATTTGCAGCAGTTCCAGTAAGAACAAAAGCAACCTCTATATCTTCGCCAAACAGCTCTTGAAACTTTTCTTTTGCTTTTTTGGTATATACATCATCTCCGTAACTGATAAAGTCACCGCTGTTGGCTTTTTTGACTGCCTCCATAATATTTGGATGAACACCGGAGTTATTATCACTTGCAAACGATTTCATTTTAAATTCCACCTCCTGTCTATTCACCATTGTAGATATACTTGTATAAAAAGCAATATTTATCGGATGAATTTCAGGAATAAAAGTTGCTAAAAAGGTTTGGTAGCAGTTGTGAGGAGGTAGTGGAATGAAAAGATTGGTTGTATCTGTTGCGGTTTTGATAGTATTAGCAGGTTGCTCCACTTCCAATAAAGAAAAGAAATATGTGCAAATGCCAGAATATGTAAAATCTCAGCCGGCAGTTCATACAGAAACTATCAGCAACGAAGGTTCTTTATGGAGCGATGACGGTAATCTTGTAGAAGATATAAAGGCATACAGAGAAGGTGATATTTTAACGATTATTGTCAATGAGATTGCATCAAGCAGTAATAAATCAAGCACAAAATTATCTGAGGATTCTTCGACAAAGAGCGGATTAACCAATATGTTGGGACTTGAAGGGAGTATTTTAAGAGCAACAGGGGCAGCAGCAGGTGCCGGTGGACTCTTAAATCTTGCAGGGAGCGGTTCATATAAAGGAAGCGGTGAAAACTCCAAAGATGACAAACTTCAGGCAACAATAACGGCAAGGGTGGTAAAGGTTTTACCTCACCATAGACTGTTTATCAGGGGTGAAAAGCAGATATTTACAAACGGTGAAGAGCAGACACTTATTTTAACAGGTATAATAGACAGATACAGAATAGCAAACAACAACACGGTTGATTCTCAATATATCTCGGATGCAAAAATATTCTATAACGGCAAAGGCTTGGTTAGTGATACGAGAAACAAAGGTTGGCTTGCCAAACTTTGGGAGCTGATAAGACCGTTTTAGGGGGAATGATGAAAAAAGTTTTTGCTTTTTTTGTAATATTTTCGCTTATTACAATCAAAACCTTTGCTTTTGATGTTAAAATAGGTGATGTGACAAATATTGTAGGGGTTAGGACAAATCAACTCATAGGCTACGGTCTAGTTGTAGGTTTGACTGGAACAGGTGATGGAAGCAGTGAGAAATTTACCATTCAGTCTATAGTAAATATGCTAAAAAAGATGAATGTTACACTCTCTGACAGCATTGCAAATTCTCTACAAACAAAAAACATAGCTGCAGTTATTGTAACGGCAACACTTCCTCCTTTCTCAAGACAGGGAGACAGAATAGATGTGACGGTTTCATCTATCGGTGATGCAAAGAGTCTTCAGGGGGGGACACTTATAATGACCCCTCTGAAGGCTGCAAACGGCAGGGTCTATGCAGTTGCACAAGGTCCTTTATCTATCGGTGGGTTTAATTTCGGCTCAGGGGGCGGCAATAAAGTCAGAAAAAATCATGCAACTGTCGGAAGAATACCAAATGGTGCAATTGTTGAAAGAGAGGTGCATGTAAATCTTAATTCAAAAAACGAAATTACCTATTCTCTAAAAGAGCCGAGTTTTCAACTTGCAGTAGAGATTGCAAAAACAATCAACAGATTCTACAGAAAGAATATGGCATATCCCCAAGATTCAGGAAGTGTTAGAGTTGCTGTTCCGCCTATGTATGCGGGTAATGTTGTTGAGCTTGTATCACAGATAAATCAACTGAATGTGTCGGCTATTTCAAAACCCAAGGTTGTTTTGGATGAAAAGACAGGAACGGTTGTCATAGGTGGAGATGTAACAATAGAGCCGATAAGTATATCACACGGTAGTTTGACTGTAACAATTGAAAATAAAAAAACGGTATCTCAACCCAACGCCCTGGCAGAGGGTAAAACGAAGGTTGTAAACAATAAAAAAGTAACGGTAGATGAATCACAGGGTAAGTTTTTGATGTTTCCGCAGGGTGCAAAGGTTAGTGATTTGGTAAAAGCTCTTAACAAAGCCGGAGCCACTCCGAGAGATATGATGGCAATATTTCAGGCTATTAAAGCAGCAGGAGCACTTAATGCCGAGTTGGAGATGATGTGATGATTGATATTATAACAAACAGTACGCATACCGAAAACAATCTCATGCAGCTTAAAAAGGCCTGTAGGGGATTTGAAGCTATTCTTGTAAAGCAGATGCTCAAAGAGATGGATAAAAGCGTACCGGAAGATCCGTGGATAAAAAACAATGCTGCAAACAGTATATATAAATCTATGTATCTTGATGCACTAAGTAAAAAAATGGCTGAAAATTCAACATTCGGTATTGGCAAACTGCTGTTTAATTCACTCAAAGAGTATGCAGATTATAAAAAAGATGCAAAAG
Organism: Desulfurellales bacterium; assembly: GCA_027014115.1. Classification (GTDB taxonomy): domain Bacteria; phylum Campylobacterota_A; class Desulfurellia; order Desulfurellales; family Hippeaceae; genus JALWEJ01. The sequence goes on along the minus strand of JALWEJ010000084.1, from coordinate 14,271 downwards.
AAATGAAACAAACAATAAAACCGCTCAAGCAAGCTGTAAAAATGATTAAACTGCCCAAGAAAATAGATTTAAAACCTATTGAACGGGATGTTATGTTTGCAGAAAAAGAGTTTTTCAAAAAATTAAATCAAAAAGAAAATGATATTAAAAGCATAATAGAATCAGCCTCAAGGCAGTATAAAGTGCCAAAAAAGCTTATTTATGGAATAATTAAAGCTGAATCGGATTTCAATCCAAACTCCTTATCAAAAGCCGGAGCAGTGGGTTTGATGCAGCTTATGCCTCAGACGGCACTTGAGCTTGGTGTAAAAGATCTATGGAATGTGAGAGAAAATATTTTTGGCGGAGTAAAATATATATCCTCACTTATGAAGCAGTTTAAAAACGAAAAACTTGCAATAGCAGCATACAATGCAGGTCCCGGAAATGTAAGGAAATATCAAGGCATACCACCGTTCAAAGAAACGCAGAATTATGTAAAAAAAGTGTTTGCTTATGTTGATGGAAAATACTAAAGTTTTGCTGAGTTCATCCGAATGTTTAATTAGAAAGAAAACTTGGGAGGCACATTATGAAGATTGACGGTTTTGTTTCAGATGTTCTCAGCAGATACAACAAGCAGGCAAAGGCTTTGGAGAAAAACGAGTCAAACAAGCCAAAAGAAAGCTCACCCAAAGATGGCAATAAGCCCAAAGAGACAGACAAAGTGGAGATTTCAAAGGATGCAAAACTGCTTGCTTCTGTTGGCGAGAGGGACACAGACAGGGCAAAAAGGGTGGCTGCAGTAAAGACTGCCTATGAAAACAATACCTACAAGCCAAATATTGATGAGGTGGCAAAATCGATATTAAAGGAGTGGAAAGGTGAATGATTTATCAAAGGTAAAAGATATTCTTGCATCACTGCAGGAATTGTATGAAAATCTTCTTACTGTGGTTGAGCAGGAAAGAGAATATCTTGTAAATGTCGATATAAAGAATTTGCTTAAAGTTGTAGAGCTGAAGCAGTATATAGGCCTTAAGCTGAAAAATTCCGAGGATGAATTAAAGAAGATTTTTGACAAATATGATGTTGAAAATGTCAGCGAATTTTTATTTTTTGTAAGCGAAAATGAAGATGTTGACGATGTAAGGGTCTTAAACGGTATGCTGCAGGAAAAGATGGCTCAATTCAACAAGCAGATAGAAATCAACCGCCTAATAAGTGAAGAGAGCGTATCTTTCTACAACAGTTTGATGAATGTTTATATGGAGCTGTTTAAAGGTAATAACGAAAACTACGACAAAGATGCATCTGTAAATATAAAACAGCAGTCTGTAAGTGTGAGGGTTTAAATGCCTACAATTTTTGACGGTCTTTTTATAGGACGAAGTGGACTGCATACAAATCAGTCGGCTTTGAATGTTGCTGGAAATAATATATCTAATGTAAATACACCCGGATACACAAAAGAAAGGGTTAATATACAACCGTCCATTCCTATCTTTGCGCAAGAGGGTGAATATGGAACAGGCTCTCAAGTTACGGAGATAATTAGCTTTAGGGATAAGCTGATAGACAAAAGAATGAGGTCAGCCTACAAAGAACAGTCCTACTACAGTAAACTAAACTCAACACTCGATGAGGTTCAAAATGTCTTCAATGAGGAAAATGGTATAGGTTTGAAAAAATCTATGGAAGAGTTTTTTAATTCATGGCATGCCCTTGCTCTAAATCCTGATCTTTATACTGCAAGGCAGCAGGTTTTAGAGAAGGGGCAGACACTCATAAACAACATAAAAAGTTCATACGATTCTTTGTCTGAGATTCAACATAATCTTGATTTGAGAGCAGAATATATAGTTGACAAGATAAACAGCTTATCAAAAAGGGTGGCAGAATTAAACTTTGAGATACAAAAAACAGAACTCGATAAGCACGACCATGCTAATGTTTTAAGAGACCAAAGAGCTCAACTGCTTGATGAGATGAGCAAATATGCAAATGTTGATATAATGGATACGGCATACGATAAAAATAATAGAGCGGATTTAACTGTTCTTTTGGGCGGTGTTCCGATTGTAACAGGCAAGGATTATAATGAAATATCAGCGGAACAAAAGCCAAGCGAAACACAAAAATCCATATATTTCAAATACCATTCCGGTGAAAAGCTTGATATAACAAACAAAATATTTAACGGCGAGCTTGGTGCCGTTTTAGAGTTGAGAAATAAAATAATTCCCGGATATAAAGACCAGATAAACGAACTTGCAAAATCAATGATGCAGGAGGTTAATAAACTCCACTCCTCAGGCACAGGTTTGACGGCATATAAGCAAATTATAGGTGCTTATTACATAAAAGATGTTAATATGGATGTTTCTAACAATTCAGCAGCATGGCTTGATATACCGATAAAGCCGGGCTCATTTAAGGTTAAGGTTACAGATACAGATGGAAACAGTATTGGAGAATATACTGTTGCAGTTACAAAAGGGGACACTTTTCAAGATGTAATAACCAACTTCAACAACAAATTATCCAATTATGCACAGATGAATATATCGGAAAACACAGAAGGCAAGATTCAGATTAACGCAACCGGTAACTATGAAATATCTTTTACATACGACAGCACAAATTTTTTGGCTGCGGCAGGTATAAACACATTTTTTCAAGGGCATGACGCCTCAGATATGGCTGTTAGTTCAGTGTTAAAAGACGACCCGAGTAAGGTGGCAGCCGGAAAAACACTACTTCCGGGTGACAGCACCAATGCCGAAAACATAGCACAGCTTCAATTGAAGAAAATAATGATAAACAGCTCAAGAACGGTTGATGAATACTACAATGCTTTTTTGGGAGAGATAGGCTCTACAAAACAGAGATTTTCAGATGAATTGAAGGTTAAAGATTCGGTTGTTCAGCAGATACAGACAACGAAGGAGTCTTTGGAGGGTGTATCTTTGGATGAAGAGGCAGCTGATTTAATCAGGTTCCAAAGAGCATATCAGGCAAATGCCAAATTTATAACGGTTATAGACGATATGACACAAACCTTATTGGGGATGGTAAGATGAGGGTTACAGAAAATATTTTGTTCAGCAATTTTTTATACAACATAAACAAAATAAATTCCGATACCTATAAAACAAATTCCCAAATGTCGAGCGGCCGCAGACTGCTCAATCTTGATTCTGACCCGATATCTTTAATGAAGGTTTTATCTTTAAAGGATATAAACTCACGATTCGAACAGTATACAACAAATATAAATTCTGCAAATTCTGTTTTGGATGCGCAGGATACCGCACTAAACAATGCAGATAACCTTTTGCAAAAGGCTGATTCTTTACTCATACAGGGTGCAAATGCAGTAAACAGCGACGATACAAGCAGAAAAGCCATAGCTCAACAGTTGAATTCAATAAGAAAAGAGATAGTCAATTCTGCAAATACCATATTTGAAGGAAAATATCTGTTTGGCGGATTAAAAACAGATACAAAACCAATCCAGGATAAACCTCAGGCTGTTGCAGTCACAAGTCAAACATTAAGTGACCCAAATAAGGTGATAGAAATTGAAACAACAGAAAACTATAGAGACATAAATCAATTTGACAGCGGAAACTATACAATAAAAATAGAAAATTCGAAATTATCGATTTTAAAAGATGGAAATGCCGTTCCCATTGACCAAGATTCCGAAGATAATTCACATGTTGGCGGAAACAATCTTGTAACAACTGTAGATTTAACCAAAGAAAATATACAAGACAAAATACGAAACAACGATTGGATAGATACAGGAAGAGGTATAAAGATACGCTTGAAGGATATGGATGTGGATAGTGAACTTTCGAGTTTTACAGCTGCTGTAGGCGTATCATATACAGCAGGTGGGGAGTCTGTTTATATGGGTGATAACGGCCACAGGAATATTGAGTATTCAGACGGTTTGACAAGCCCTGTAACAACCAATGCAAAAGAGACCTATAAACCCTACAATCAAACACTTCAAAACAGCAACTTTATGATAGATAAATCAACACAGGATCCCGTAACAGAAGAATCAAAGCTCACCGACATATCGCTCAACGAAGCACTCAGCAGAGTAAAGCTTGAAACAGGCAGTACAATAACAATTAACGGTAACGACCATAATGGAAATTATGTTAGCGGGGCATTTTCTGTGGCATCTACATCAACATTCCAGAACCTTATAGATTATGTAAAAACCCTTGATTCAATTGAAATGCAGCAAAACAACAAAGTGATTAAAAAAATAGATGGAACAATAGCCGCATCATCAACGACTTTGGCATCAATTTCACCAGGTATTACATCAAATATTGATATTTTTGGCATAAACAGCGCAGGAGGTGTTGTGTCTTTTGTTGTCTCGGCGGGAACAACTGTTGGTTCTATGGTTAGTTTAATGAGCACAAACTTTGGTGTGGATGCCTCATTTGAACACGGTTTAATAAAACTCAAAGCAACAACGGCAGGAGAAAGCAAGCTTAAGGTTTTTGCTCAAACGCATGACAGCAAGAATGCCGTATTTGGAACATTTGTTGAAAAAAGTAAAGGCGGAAGCGGTGGTTTTATTGATACTGTTGACGGCTCTGTAAAAAACGGACACCTTTTGTTTGAAGATGAAAGACCCGGAGAAAGTAAGTTTAATATAAGTTTTTCCATAAAGGATTCCACAAGTTCTCCTGCATCAAATATTTTCGGCGTATTCAATACGAAGGTACTTGGTAAAGGCGTTGATGTGTTTAAGGAGTTAAGGGATGCATCCCAAGCTTTACTACATGAAAACAGTATAAACCAAATAGGAAAACCTACTCAGTGGCACAACGGTTCTTCATATGCAGTATCCCTTTCGGGTAAATATTACGGCGGTATAGATGATAATTGGACAGTGAAGGTAAACAGCAATACACTTAACGATGCAACAGCTGCAGTACAAGAGCTGTCCTTGGGTGTTGCAAATAATCAAGGAGATGTTGTTGCAAATGTCAGCATTGTAGATAATGGTAGTGGAAATTATGAACTGACTGTTACAAATAAAGATGATATAGTTTTACAGCATGAAACAAACAGTGATTTGGATAGTCTTTTAAGCAATATTGTGATAGAAACACAAAACTATCAAACAATCAAAGACACAAACAATATCAATGGAATTAACGGTTTACAGGGTGTAACCTTAAACTTTTCACAGGTTACCGACTCAAGCACATTTCAATCAGGTGATTTTTTCTCTTTTGATTTGAGTAATTCGCTTGAAAGGTCTATCGGTAAAATACAGGAATCCTTGGGTCAGGTTTTGACATCAAGAGCTATAACGGGTGCAAGAACAAACAGGATGACACTTGCAAAGGAGAGAATAGATTCAATAAAAATTACAAACTCAAAAACAATATCCGAACTTGAAGATGCAAATATCGCAGAGGTTTTTGCAGATTTTCAAAGAAATCAGATTGTTATGCAGGCTACACTAAATGCAGGCTCCAAAATTTCTTCACGCAATTTGTTTGATTATTTATAAATTTTAACAAGTATATACGTTGAAGCGAGCTGCAAATAAAAACATGTTCAACAAATGTAATTTAGATTGAACTTAAATGCTGTTTAATTTCTATTTTATATTTGACAATCAAGCATGTTAAGTTGTACAATTTTCTGGCATGGAAACCAAAAGAAAAAAAAGGAGGATGTATCTTATGAGATTTAAAGACCTGCCTATAGTCAAACAAGTATTTGCACCTTTTGTCATTATTGCATTTATAGGTTTTTTTCTCATAGCTTTTGCATCTTATAATAAGCTGGAAAAAATCAAAGCGGATACACTAAGGCTGATATCATACAATAATAAAGCTTATGTAAAAGGTTCAATAAAATCTCTTTTGGAAACCTGCAAAGCACAATCTGTTCTTCTTTCTCAGAATATGCAGATAGTCATGGCTTTGGATACTAATGATAGAAGTGAGGCTTTGGATGTTTTGAATATGTCGGTTAATCAAATAAAGGCCGAATCGGGTATACAGGAAAAGATACATATCCATACAAAAGATCTTAAAAGTTTTTTAAGGCAGTGGAAACCCAATAAGTATGGGGATTATCTAGGAGGCTTCAGACACACAATTGTTTATGTCAAAAAAACAAAAAAAGCCCTCGGGGCAATAGAAGTAGGAAGGGCAGGTCCTGTTGCAAGAGGTATAGCCCCCATTATAAAGAATGGTGAATATATAGGTTCTATTGAAGTTATTAGAAATTTAGGTGATGTAATAAAAATGACAAAAAAGACCCTACATGCGAATGTTGTTGTTTTATTAAACCCTAAATATGCATCGGTTGCTTCTCTTTGTAAAAAAAATGGAAAGTTAAAAGGATACTATATCATAAACAATCCTCCTGAAAGCCTTGTAAATAAGTTAACATCATCCAAATTTCAATTTTCAAAATATAATATAGTGGATAATTATTTTGTAACGCCTGTGGAAATTAAAGATTTTAAGGGTAAAAATATAGGCTATATGCTTGTTGTTCAGAATGAAAAACAAGATAAAGAAGTTGTTGCATCTGTCTTAAATGATACTCAGGCTATGTTATATTCAAATCTGCTGCTAAGTTTTGCTATATTTTTAGTAATAATTATTATTACTTATGTATCTGTAAGAAGTGTTGTTTCCAGGATTAACGAACTTGTCAACATGGTATCTGATTTAAACAATGGAGATGGAGACTTAAGGAAGCGTATAGAAATTTTATCAAAAGATGAGCTTGGAAAACTTGCTGTGCTGTTCAATAATTTTATAGAAAAAACGCAGCATATGATTAAGGAAATAATAGAGGGAGTAAAGTCTTTAGGGGTAGAATCAACAAATCTCTCGTCGACAGCCTCGGAGATATCGGCATCAACCGAAGAAACAGTCAGAAACCTGCAGGAGATGACAAATGCTGTCAATGATACTGCACAGGCTGTAGACGGTGTTGCCCGTTCAACAGAGAATATTAATACGCTTGCTGCTGATGTTGGAGAGGTCAACCAGCAGATGCTAACAGAGATAGAAAAGAGAGTTGAAAGAATGAGACAGAACGCCCTTCTTGCAAAAGAGGCAATGGAGCAGATAAACACAGTCGGTGAAGCCTCTAAACAGATTGGTCAAATAGTAGGTGTTATTAACGAAATAGCAGATCAGACAAATCTACTTGCATTGAATGCTGCAATAGAGGCAGCAAGAGCCGGTGAGGCAGGACGCGGCTTTGCTGTTGTTGCAGATGAAGTTAGAAAGCTTGCAGAAAAGACACAGCATGCAACGGAAGAGATAAGAAATATGATTACGAAGATGCAGAACGATACTCAAGTTGCTGTCCAAAAAACAAAATCAACAAGTGACATGATACTTGAAGAGGTTGAAAAAACGCAGCAGGATAAGGATAATGTTGAAGATGTCGTAGCAAAAACAAACAATGTGATAGATGAGATAAACTCAACAAGTGCAGCAACAGAGGAGCTTTCATCAACCGTTGCAGAGGTTGATATACAGGCAAAAGAGATAGCTCAAGCATCTCAGGAGAATGCTAAAGCAGTTGAGGATATTGCCAGAGCATCCGAACATGTAAAATCAATAGCCGATGAAGTAAACAGCTCAGTTAGTAGGTTTAAGGTTTAAAGCTTTTTTTAATTGAATAATAAATAAGCCTCATCCACATTGGATGGGGTTTTTGTTTTTAGATAAATAATAAAACTTGGGTTTTTAGTTGAGGTTTAGATTGTCGAGAATGTCCTTTGTTGCATTGTATTTGTTTAGTGTATAGAAATGAAGGCCTCTGACATTATTTTCTATAAGCTCACTGCATTGGGCAGCTGCATACTCTACACCTATTTTATACATATCTTCCTTACTTTTTCCTTCGAGTTTGCTGCTTAAACTTTTAGGTATGCTTGCTCCGCACATATCAACAAATCTTTTCATTTGAGATAGGTTTAAAATGGGCATGATACCGGCCAACACAGGCGCTTTTATGTTGTGCTTTTCAAGTCTATTTAAAAAATCAAAAAAGTAGTTATTATCAAAAAACAGCTGTGTGATAATAAAATCTCCACCCGCATCTATCTTCGTCTTCAGATATTCAACATCTTCTTCGAGGGTTTTTGATTCGGGATGCCCTTCGGGATATCCTGCAACACCGATTGAAAATTCGCCTTTGTTTTTTAAGTATTCAACGAGTTGATAGGCATACTTAAACTCCATCTTATTGTCTTTTAAATCTTGAGGCAAATCCCCTCTTAGGGCGAGAATGTTGTCTATGTTTCCTTTTTTGAGAGTATCAATAATCTTGTCAATGCTGTTTTTTGTTGATGTAACGCAGGTTAAATGCATCATAGGATTAAGCGAATACTCATTTTTTATTCTAAGTGTCCACTCTATTGTTTTGTCTTGTGTGCTGCCTCCTGCTCCGTATGTTATTGATACAAAATCGGGATTATAATCTTTTAAAATATCTATTGTGTTAAATAATGTCTGTTCATTTTCTATTTTTTTTGGCGGAAAAAACTCAAACGATACTGTTCTGTTTTTGTTTTTTAAAATTTCTGAAATTTTCAAATCACTCCTCCTTGTGCAGTACTGCTTTTAAGCTTTAAAAATTTAAAACAAAACAGAAAAAAGCGCAAGTTTTTTATACTGCTGTATAAATAAAAGTCAATTTATTACGACAAATTCATTTTTTATTACGACATTTTCGGGTAGAGATATGATGCTTGAACATATAATTTTAACAAGTTGTGTCAACTTTTTTGTTTGAATAGACAATAATTGGGCAAACATTTTTCATTACAGCTCTTTTCTTGATGAATTTTTTAAAAATTGTATAATTAAACACAAAATAAACTCGGAGGTAGATATGTTAAAAGAGAAAATTATAGGTATTATAGGTGCAGGAAAAATGGGTTCGGCTTTAATATCAGGTCTTTTGAATAAAGGTTTGGATAGTGAACACATTATTGTGTCGGATAAATTTTCGGCAGAGGAGGCAAAAAGAAAATTTGGGGTTGAAATAAAAAGCAACCCTGAGCTTGCCAAAGAGGCTGATATAATTATCTTGGCTGTTCAACCTGCAGATATTTTTGAATGCCTTCAGGATATTTATCCGTTTGTAGATAACAGCAAACTAATAATATCCATTGCAGCAGGTATTAAGGTTGAGGTTATGCGCTCTGTTTTGAAAAAAGGCAGATTTATTAGGGTTATGCCGAATGTTGCAGCTTTAGTAAAAGAGGCTGTTTCTGCCTTGTACTGCGGGCCGAGAACCACCAAAGAAGATGAAGAGGTTGCTATTGCAATTTTAAGTCTTGTGGGGGAGGTTGTTGTTATCCGTAACGAGAAATATATGGATGCCGTAACAGGTCTTTCAGGCTCGGGGCCTGCATATCTGTTTGAGGTTATTGAGGCTTTGGCAGACGGTGGTGTTAAGGTTGGTCTAAGAAGGGCAGATGCATTAAAACTTGCAGCTCAAACTGTAAAAGGTGCAGCTGAGCTTGTTTTAAAAACTCAAAAACATCCTGCTGAACTTAAGGATATGGTTGCATCACCGGGAGGCACGACAATTTACGGTCTGGCGGAGCTTGAGAGAAAGGGAACAAGAGGAGCGTTTATAGACGCCGTTGTGGCTGCCACAAAACGCTCTGAAGAATTGGGTTCTTGATTTATTCTGTTTCTATTTCTATTTGAACAATCTGGGTGGGCTTTCGAATAGAAAGACTGCCCTTTTTTTCATACTCTTCTTTTATCTTTTTTCTAAGTGCATCTTCAAGATTTTCTATTATCTCATGGAGTTCTTCAATCTGTTTTTTCATTCTCAAGATAATGTCAACGCCTGCCAGATTTACACCAAGTCCTTGAGTCATTTCCCGTATGAATTTTATATCATCCAAATCTTTGTCGGTGTACAGCCTTATGTTGCCTGCCGTTCTTTTTGGTGTAATCAATCCCTCTCTCTCATATTCTCTTAATGTGTGAGGATGTATGCTGAGAATTTCTGCAACCATACCTATCGTATAAAAACCCTTTTTTACTCCCATAAGCTATACCTCTAACTTCCTTTTTAGTTCTTCATCATCTTTTATGTTTTTCGGTATTTTTATATTTACTTTTGCATATAGCGGGTCACTTCCAATCCCTTTGTCTTTAATTTTAAAAACCTGGCTGCATTGTGTTCCTTTCGGTATTTTGATTGTTATATCGCCATCAAGTGTTTTTACCTTTGCTTTTCCACCAAAAAGTGCCGTTGTGAGGGGTATTGTGAATGTTGTATAGAGTTTTCCGTCTTTTATCTCAAAGTCGGGATTTTGGGCTATATTTACTATTAGATATAAATCACCCCTTCCACCGGGACCTTTTTGTCCTTTACCTTTTACTTTAAGTTTTGCTTTGTCTTTTATTCCCGCAGGTATTTTTACCTTTATGTTTTCGCCGTTAATATTTAGTGTTAATGTTGTTCCTTTTACAGCATCTTTAAAATCGAGATTCATATTATAATATATATCTGCACCCTTTGGTTCGTATGAATTTCTAAATCCGCTGCTTCTTGCACCTCCAAATAGGTTTTCAAATATATCTCCTATATCGAAGCCATCCGATTGGGTGTGAGTGTATCTGAAATTTCCGCCTGAGAAGTTTCTAAAAATGTCTTCATAGTTTGTATTCTCACCACCGCCAAATCCGGAAAACCCAAACTGGTCATACTGGCTTTTTTTCTCTTTGTCTGAGAGTATGGAGTATGCCTCGTTGATTTCTTTGAATTTTTTTTCCGCCTCTTTGTTGTTTGGGTTCAAATCCGGATGATACTTCCTTGCAAGTTTTCTGTATGCCTTTTTTATATCGTCGTCCGTGGCGCTTTTATCCAAGCCTAAAACCTCATAAGGATCTCTCATATTACCACCTCTTTTTCTTAAGAATTACGCACCTATAGTATAGGCTTGATAATAACATTGTCAAGTCCTGTTATATAAATAAAAATGTTGTTTTAATAGTGTATTATAAAAAAATTAAAAAAATTTTTTTCAAACCTTGACAATATGACTATCAGGGTTATATTTGTTTGTGAAAATAAAATTGAATGGGAGGTGTAGAGATGTTAAGCAGATTAGAACCTTTTAAGGAGTTAACAACACTTCAGGACAGGCTAAACAAAGTATTTGACGGACTTCTTCCTGCAACACCCTCAAGAGAGGTTAATGAGTGGATTCCTGCTGTGGATGTTTATGAGGATAAAGAGTCTATTACGATTGAGGTTGAAGCACCCGGAATGAAGGAAGAGGATTTGAAGGTAAATCTCGAAAACAACACACTCACAATCTCAGGCGAGAGAAAGTTTGAAAAAGAGGAGAAAGAGAAAAACTATTACAGAATTGAAAGAAGCTACGGAAGTTTTTCAAGGAGTTTCTTTTTGCCGGACAATGTTGAGCCAAAGGGTATCAAGGCAAAATATAAAGATGGTGTACTAAAACTTGTTTTACCCAAGAAAGCAGAATCAAAACCGCAGAACATTCCAATCGAAAAGTAAGGTAAATAGGATGTCAATGCCGTAGAGGGTACACACCCTCTATGGTTTTGATATCCAAAATAAAGGAGGTATTTTGATATGGATATAAATAGATTAACTGTAAAATCACAAGAGGCACTGCAGAGTGCAAAAACAATAGCGGATTCTCATAAAAATCAAGAGATATCCTCACTCCATCTTGTAAGGGCATTAGTTTCTGATAGTGACAGTGTTGCTGTTTCCATACTAAAAAAACTGGGCATAGATATCAATGCTTTTTCTTCAAAAATCGATGAAAATATAGAAAAAATTCCCAAAGTGGAAACAAGCGGTTCAACATCAACTCAGTTTTATATAACAAAAGAGCTTGATGATGTCTTTAAACGAGCAGAAGAGCAGATGAAGCTTATGGAAGATGAGTATGTCAGTGTTGAGCACTTTTTTGCTGCAATGTCTGAAAAGTGCGATGCTGCATCTGTTTATAAAGAATTCGGCATAAAAAAGGATGATATCCTTAAAGCTCTAATAGATATTAGGGGCTCATCAAGGGTCACAGACCAAAATCCAGAAGAAAAGTATGAAGCATTGAAAAAATATGGAAGGGATATGACCGAGCTTGCAAGAAGCGGCAAACTCGACCCCGTTATAGGAAGGGATGATGAAATTAGAAGGAGTATTCAGATACTCTCAAGAAGAACAAAAAACAACCCTGTTTTAATAGGTGAGCCGGGTGTCGGAAAGACAGCCATTATTGAAGGATTGGCTCAAAGAATAGTTGCACGGGATGTTCCTGAAAGTTTAAAGGATAAGACAATCATAGCCCTTGATTTGGGTGCTTTGGTTGCCGGTGCAAAATTTAGGGGCGAGTTCGAAGAGCGTTTGAAGGCTGTTTTAAACGAAGTAAAACGCTCAGACGGCAGGATAATTCTGTTTATTGATGAGCTGCATACAGTTGTGGGTGCTGGAGCAGCCGAGGGGTCGATGGATGCATCCAATATGTTAAAACCCATGCTTGCCAGAGGTGAGCTTAGATGTATAGGTGCAACAACCCTTAAAGAGTATAGAAAATATATAGAAAAAGATGCAGCACTCCAAAGAAGATTTCAGCCTGTTTTTGTAAAAGAGCCCTCTGTTGAGGATAGTATATCCATACTCAGAGGACTAAAAGAGAAGTATGAGATTCATCACGGTGTCAAGATTAAGGATTCTGCCATTGTTGCTGCTGCAACACTGAGTCACAGATATATAACCGACCGATTTTTGCCAGATAAAGCTATTGATTTGATTGACGAGGCTGCTGCAAGTTTAAAAACCCAACTTGAGAGTGAAATTGAGCCTGTGGATAACCTAAAAAGAAAGATAGCCCAGCTTGAAATAGAAAAACAGGCTCTTAAAAAAGAGCATGATGCCGATTCGAAAAAAAGGCTTGAAGATATAGAGAAAGAGCTTTCATCTTACAAAGAAGAGCTTAACCAAATAAAAGCTAAATGGGAATATGAAAAAGGTTTGATAGGTGAGATTCACAACATAAAAGAAAAAATAGATAAGATTAAAACCGATATAGAGGTTGCAGAACGAAACGGAGACTTCGAAAAAGCCAGTGTTTTGAAATATGGAGATTTACCAAAACTTGAAAGCGAACTTGAACAGAAAAACAAAGAACTTGAGTCTATGGAGAATAGACTGTTAAAAGAAGAGGTTACAGAAGAAGAAATTGCATCTGTCGTATCAAAATGGACAGGCATACCTGTCTCAAAAATGCTTGAGAGTGAACGTGAAAAACTTCTGAAGATGGAAGATATTATCAAAAAACGTGTTGTGGGACAGGATTATGCTGTAAAGTTGGTTAGCGAAGCTATTTTGAGATCAAGAGCTGGATTATCAGATAAAAACAGACCAATTGCCTCGTTTATTTTCTTAGGACCGACAGGTGTTGGAAAAACGGAATTGTCAAAGGCTTTGGCTGAATATCTATTTGATGATGAGCGTGCAATTGTAAGAATTGATATGAGTGAATATATTGAGAAATTTTCCGTCTCAAGGCTTGTCGGTGCACCCCCAGGATATGTGGGTTATGAAGAAGGTGGTCAGCTTACCGAGGCTGTCAGAAGAAGACCATATTCTGTTGTTCTGCTTGATGAGATTGAGAAGGCTCACCCCGATGTTTTTAATATCTTGCTTCAGGTGCTTGATGATGGAAGATTGACAGACTCAAAAGGTGTAACTGTGGATTTTAGAAATACGATAATCATAATGACATCCAATGTTGGCAGTGAATATCTAACACGCATAAAGGGAGAGCCTGGAAGTGAAGGCTATAAGGTGGAGTTTGATAAAGCCGTTATAGCGGTTAATGAACAAATGAAGCAGCTCTTTAAGCCGGAATTTCTAAACAGGGTGGATGAAATAATTGTATTTAATCCTCTTGGCAAAAATGAGATTAAAAATATAGTAAGATTGCTGCTTGAAAAGACAAAGAGCAAGCTAAAAGAAAAGGGTTATGAGATTAAATTTAGCGAAAGCCTTGTTGATAGAATTGCAGATGAAGGCTTTGATCCTGTTTATGGGGCAAGGCCTCTTAGAAGATACATTCAAAATAGGGTTGAAACAGCATTGGCAAAAGAAATTTTATCGGGTAGAATTGTTGCGCAGGATAGCGTTGTAGCCGACATTGAAAATGGAGAGATTGTTTTTAGGAAACGGTAATATTATAAATTTGCTGTTATAAAACCC
>JALWEJ010000083.1 GCA_027014115.1 Desulfurellales bacterium | reverse complement strand
GGCACTTCCGGCAGGTCCTACATTGATAATCAAGTGGTTTTTCTCGTCAAACGGGTCAACGCCAACGGGATTAAGTTTGTAAAGCAGATATGTTCCGATGCCTTTCCCGCCACCGTACTTTTTTAATACGGATTCTTCAATCGGAACTGTTTCATACGATTTGTCATTTAGGTTGATATAGAAATATTTTTTATAAAAAGGCAGCATAAATCCTCCTTGCTATATAAAATTTAATCATTCCAGTGACTAATTTTACAATTTATAACCTCAATAATTTCACACACTTAAGCGCAATCCTACAACACCCACAATAATCAATATTATGGATACAATTTTAAAAAAACCTAAAGACTCTCCAAACCAAACAACACCTATAAGTGTTATCAAAACAGTTCCTATACCTGCCCAAACGGCATAACCTACACTCACATCAACACTCTTAAGAGAAAGTGTCATAGCTGAAAAACTTAAAATATAAAATACAAACATCAAAACAGAAGGTATTATTGTTGTGAAACCCTGCGAAAGTTTCATGCATGTTGTTCCGCCTACTTCAAGCAGAATTGCCAAAAAAAGCCAAAACCAACCCATAAAAATCAAAATCCTCTGAAAAATGAATATTTGCTTCTGTAATAATCCTGAAAATAGCTGCTCTGCTTTTTCAAAGCCTTGAAATGTTCCTCTTCCCACTTTGAAAGATATAAAAAGAGTTCTTTTATCTCTTTATTATCGGTTTCATTTGCCACCTTCTTGTAAAATTGAGAAGATTCAAGCTCAAGTTTCATCGCAATAGACAAAGCCGACATTTCCAAATCCTTATCTTTTATAAAATTTTTAAACTCTCTTGTAAATATGGGACTTTCCAAATCATCAAACTCTCTGATTTTTGGAAGCTCAGGCAGCTCTATTTTGTCATTTTTTTTATATTCCTCATACAGCTTTTTTAAAAAAAGCAGATGCATATCCTCATCGTTTGAAAGATTCATAAACATCTCTTTCGCCTTGGAATCGGATGTCTGCTTTGCCATAGCTCTGTAAAACTCTCTTCCTTCTATCTCTCCTTGAATAGCTATTTCAAACGCTTCTTTTAAATCCATATCACACCTCCGTTTTGATAGTTCTACAACAAAAACAGATTATCATCTAAATAGATATATTTCAATTATAATCAAAAATCTCAACAAGTCATCTTTAAACATATCCTCAAAACAAAGCTGTCAAATTAGTTGCAATTGAAACTAATATGTGGTATAGAAAAAAATAAGAAGCAAATTGGAGGTATGATTATGTTAAAACGAATTATCGTTATTATAATATTTTTCATAATATCGGCGAATATTTCGTACTCAAAAGACATATACACAATAGACAGGGCAGTAAAAGAAGCAACATCAAACAACTACACGATAAAAGAGGCAGTAGAAAATCAAAAAGCAGCTCTCAATCAATACAGAAGCTCTATATCGGACATGCTCCCAAAGGCAAATTTTTCATACACATACACAAGATTTAAAAACAATCCCTATAATTATGAGATGGGAGAAAAAATGATTGACCCACACAAAAATAATATAAAATGGAATGTAACCATAACCCAACCTATTTTTACCGGTTTTGCATTGATTACAAAAAAAGAGATGGCAAAACTCGGTTTGGATATAGAAGCACTACAGAAACAAAAAGCGGTATTGGATGTTGCAAAAAATGTTAAAATAGCCTACTACAACATCCTCCTTGCAAAAAAATATTTGAAAGTTGCCGAAGAAGAGGTAAAAAGCCTCAAAGCCCATGTTAAAGATGCAAAAAATCTTTACGATACAGGCACAATTGCATATAACGACCTGTTAAAATCTCAAGTTGCATTAGCAAGCGCCGTTCAGAACAAAACAAAAATGGAAAACAATCTTAAACTTGCCATATCCTCATTCAATATAGCTTTGAGAAAAAACATCAATGCAGATACAGATGTGGTAGACATACTTAATTTTAAACCATTCTCATATAATTTTAGAAATTTGCTAAACGAAGCATTGCAAAAAAGACCTGTTTTAAAGGAACTAAATTTGAGACTAAAACAATCATATCTCGGCATAAAGCTTGCAAAAAGCGAATACTATCCACATGTCGCAGCATTTGCGAGATACCAGCAAGAAGGTTATGATATATGGGCAAACAAAAACAACACATCAATGCAGCACAGTTCTATGGTCGGTTTAAAAATCAACTGGACTATTTTTGCATTCGGTAAACGCAGCTTTGATACACAAACGCAGCAGCATAAAACACTTTCATTAAAAGAAAAAATAAAATCAATAAAAGACGGTGTAAAATTAGAAGTCAAACAGGCTTATCTTGACTTACAAACCGCAACAAACAATATAAAAACGGCAAAAAGTGCACTCAAACAGGCAAAGGAAAATTTTAGAATTACAAATCTTCAATACAAACAGAAGATGGTTACATCAACAGAGGTTTTGGATGCACAATCGTATCTTACTCAGGCTGAGACAAATTATTATAATGCATTATACGGATATTACATAGCTTTGGCAAAATTACAAAGAGCAATCGGCTGTAAGTGAGAGATAAAGAATTTTTTCAAAAAGACAGATTTGCATATACGCTTTTGGGGATAGAGATAGAAGAAATAAAAGAGGGATATGCAAAAGTCAGCCTGAAAATTGAAGATAAACATCTAAACGGTGTCAACATCACACAGGGCGGTGTTGTTTTTACGCTTGCCGATTATGCACTGGCAGTAGCCTCAAACGCAAAAGAAAATACAAGCGCATTAACAACAAACATTACCATAAACTATTTTAAATCAACAACTTCAAAAGATAAATTGACAGCCCAAGCTCATGAAATATCAAAATCAAAAAGGCTCTCAACATACGATATTGAAATTTTTGACCAAAACAAAAAAATAATAGCTAAAGCAGCAGGTAGTGTTTATATAAAATCTAACAAGGTAAAATGAGCTATTCAGCACTATCTTTGATAATATTTTCAGCTATGATGCATTCTCTTTATAATTTTCTATACAAACAAAGCGGAATAAAAACCATCTATCTCTGGTCAATATTTTCCGTTTCCATACCCATAATGACTTTAATCGCCCTGTTTTTCAGAGACGGTTTTATCTATACATCGCCAAAAATAGTTATGCTTTCTGCCGTATCGGCTGTGTTTTTTACATTATATCAAATCTATACAGGAAAAGCATATTCCCTAAGTGAAGGTGATTTGTCCATAACCTACCCTTTAAGCATAACAGCGCCTATTTACATACCTTTTTTGGCATATATTTTTATAGGAGAATACATCTCAGCCACCGCTTTTTTGGGTATATTTATTACAATGATAGGCACATACACGATACAGCTCAATACCTCAATAAAACACTTCAGCTTCAAAAAAATAGACATAACAAAAAAACATATCCGATATGCTGCATTTGCCGGTTTTATATATTCATTCGGAGCAGTTATTGATAAAGTTGGTGTAGGCTCAGAAGATTTTTTCATCTATACATATTGGGTAATTGTTTTTATGTTTATATATATGACAATAAATATATTCAGACAAGCCGATATGAAAAAACAATTTTTTGCATGCTATAAAAATATGTTTTCAAAAGTGACACTCGGCGGTGTTTTATTGACTCTATCATTTTTATCATACCGCTATGCAATGCAGACAACAACAATCAGCGCAACTGCAGGCGCAAGACAGGTAAGCTCACTCTTTGGTGTTTTGATTGGTATTTTCATCTTAAAAGAACCCTATGGTCCTTTGAGATTTCTTGCTACAACATTGATAATGATAGGTATTATCTTAATCAAAATAGGATAGAAACAAACTTTAAATGGTTTGTGTTTTATCTATATGAATCTATTTTTAGGACTTAAAATATTTTTGTGTCTCTGTGGAAAACTTTACTAAAATAAACATGAAAAAAGAGGATGCCTCATATGTAAATAAAAAGCTTAAAGAGATTAAAAATTATTGTGATACCTTTGAAAAAGGAGTGGAAGTTTTTAAAACGGAGATTATTGAAAAGTTTAAAGAGCGATATAAGACCTATACTAAGTACCTGTTATCAAAAAAGGAAGAATTTCTGACCTTTTAAGATACCCTGAAACTATCAGAAAATTTATCAATACAACCAACTCTGTTGAATCTGTTCATTCTACCTTTGAAAAACAGAGATTAAAAAAGGGAGGGTTTTTCAATCTATGGATATTTTAAATGTTGCTCTGTTTATTGCTACCGATAAACTGCATAAAACCTGAAATACTAACCCTCTTAACTCTACCTCTATATGAGAAATATAGAAATAATCAGCTATAGGCTATCTTTTGTATAGATTCATCCAAAATACGCACTGTTTTTCTTGAACGAGTTGAAAAGTCTTTATAAGGTTGCTATAGACTAAACAATTTTTACATAACACAATAAAATTATATAAAAATAAAAAGCCCAACCAAACAGTGGTCGGGCTTCGGAAAATAGAGGAAAAACTGAGGTTATTTTTGAATGGTAATAAAGATATGTGCGGATCCTCTTAGGATATGCAAAAAAATTACATTCTTTGCGTGTTTGGCTATTCTTTTAAAGTCGTTTATACTTCTAATTTTTTTGTAATTTAGTTTAATTATAATGTCACCAGGTTTAACGCCTACCATCTGAGCAAAAGAGTTGGGTTTTACAGATACAATCACAACACCTTTTTTTTGTTTTAAATCGTATTTTGAAGCAATTTCAGATGTTATATTGGATATCGAAAAACCAAATTTTGTGTCATACACAGCAGATGGTGATGAATTTTCCAATCCAGCAAGGGCTTCTTCGTTTGGTCTTGTTCCCAAAGTTACATATTTGTACAGTTTTTTCTTGTTTCTTATAAGACCTATCTTTACCTTTTCGCCAGGCTTCATTGATGAAATAATGTACGGCAAATCGTTTGCAGAGCGTATCTGCTTACTGTTTACACTAATTAATATATCGCCGGGCTTTATGCCTGCTTTTTTGGCTGCAGAGTTCTTCATAACCTGAGATACAATAGCACCACCGATATTATTGATGCCAAGCTCTTTTGCAGCCTCAGGTGTCAAAGCCTGAATAGTGATTCCAAGATAACCCCTTTTGACAGATTTTCCCTTCCTTAGGAAATCCATCTCGGCTTTAACCATATTTATAGGTATTGCAAAACCTATGCCCTGCCCGCCTGCAACAATAGCTGTGTTGATGCCTATAACTTCTCCGTCTAAGTTTAATAAGGGGCCACCTGAATTTCCAGGATTTATTGCTGCATCGGTTTGTATAAAATGGTCAAACGGACCCTCACCTATCACTCTTCCTTTTGCGCTTATTATACCTGCTGTAACCGTTCCATTCAGTCCAAACGGGTTTCCTACAGCAACAACCCAATCACCGATTTCCATATCATCTGAATTTCCCAAAGGTAAATAGGGTAAATCCCTTTTTGCCTTAATCTTTATTAAAGCTATATCAGCTTTCGGGTCTGTACCGATAATTTTTGCATCATAGACCTCATTTGTATTAAGGACTGTAACCTTAATTGTCGTGGCTTTTTTTACAACATGGTAATTTGTAAGAATATATCCATCCTTTGATATAATAAAACCGCTTCCCAAAGCCTGTGTTTTACCACTCTTTGGCATATTATCAAAGAATTTTTTAAAAAAATCGTTGAAAGGGTCGTTTTCATTGAAGCCATAGCCCTCAAACGGATTTTGAAACTTTACAACCTGTGTTGTGCTTATGTTGACAACAGCAGGAAGAGCCTTTTTTGCCACATCCTTTATATCCGGCAGTGCAGCATACGAATTAATGCCAAATATAAAGGTAATCAACAAAGCAAACAGTAAACGTTTAAACTTTAACATAAGACCACCTCCATAAATTTTTGTCAACAAACAAACATACTCCGACTTTAATTTTTTTCAACCTTCTCAAAACACAATCTTTCCATTGGTCTTTTTTACTGATAATTTACTTTTATCTACTTCTGTTCTCATAATGTTTCCTATTTGAATTTTTTCCGCCGTTTTCTTCAAATTTGCACCACAGCGGTTCATAGAAAGGACAATTCCACTGTATGAGGATAAGGGCAAGCCAACAAAGATTATTGTAGTTACCAAAGCACCCCTCAAAATCCTTCTCTTAGACATAAGCCACCTCCTCTTCATTGTTGTATACCATTATACAAATCAAATATTACAAAATGATTAAAATAGAAAAATTTTGGTAATGTAAAATTACTTGTGTCACTCCTTTGAAGGAGAGGGGTTATATGTTATAACCCCTCTTTGAAAAAACAAACCCTTCAAAGGAGGAAAAACACATGCATGATTTAATTTTTACACAATTATCAAGTCAATGATTGAGAGAGTTATGAAAGAGGAAAGAAACAGATACCTAGAAGAGAATAAATCAACAAGGGCAAATGGGTATTATATAAGATCACCAAAGACAATATTGAGTCAGATGGATATTTCAGTTCCAAGAATAAGGGATTCTAAATTCAAGAGTAAGGCATTACCCGAAAGAAAAAGGGTGATGTTTATGCTTGATGATATAGTAAGGGCAATGTTTGAATTAGGGGTTTCCTCAAGAAAAGCAGGTAAGGTTTTGGAAAACCTAATTGGCTGCTCCATCTCATCACAGTTTACAAGCTACATCTCTGATATACCAAAAAATATCATAGAGGAGTTCAAAAACAGAAGATTGGATGACGAGTATCCAGTACTTTACATAGATGCAACATATATCCCACTAAAGAGGGACAGCGTAGAAAAAGAGGCAGTCTATGCCGTCTTAGGATTAAAAAACGACGGCAGAAGAAACATACTTGCATACTTCCTGCCCGGAGGCAGTTAAAATACACAGATGTGGAAGGAGGTGTTCAAGAATTCAAAAGCAAGGGGACTGA
>JALWEJ010000082.1 GCA_027014115.1 Desulfurellales bacterium | reverse complement strand
GTCTTGAATTTTCCTACCCTGTTTTGGTGCATAAAAGAAATGACTGTGTTGTTTTCCGGAATGTAAATCCAAAGTACTAAAAACAGCAACGGTTGGAAAAATATCCATCATTCTATATGGTAATACATAGTATATATCTTCTTTTATCTTTGGAAGAGGAAAATTTGGAGACTTTAACATTTCAAAAAGTTTTTCTGGAGTTGAAACATTATAATCTTCCATCATATATTGCAAATAATCATTTCCTCTTTTTGTTTTAAAGCTCTTTTCCGTTTCATATACGGCTAATACAGCCATATTTCTTGAAGAAACCAAATCTCTAGTCAATGCAAAACTAACAGGAAAGTTGACAGCTCCCGTATGTTTTCCACCATCCACAAGAGTTTTAACATCAGCATAATAACGAATAGGATAACCATAATCCCACCAGCTAAGCGCATAGTCGGTTCGTTTAGCAATATGTTTGAGTTTTTCAAGTGTTTCTATCTCTGTTTTGTTCATAACAGGCGGAACTATGTATTTATGAATATGCTGATAATTCGGATATATAAACAACCCCATAATACCAAGAGATATTATATGGTATGCACTCTTTGCAACTTTATCATTTATAAAAGCATTTTTCACATATTTAGCTATGAGTATAGCTATAAATGCATTACCCAGTGCCATTAACGGTACTGCAAAAATTGTAAAGCGCAATCCCCCTTTTAGAGTAAAAAAGCCTAAAGCAAGCAAAGGTAAAGAAAGCATCAAAAGTGGATAACGGACAAGAAGAAAAAGATAACCGACTAAACCCGTTATAAATCCTAGCCAACTACCGCTTATACGATGAACAATCGTATCGTAACTTATATGCCCTGCTTCTCTTACTGTATTGAGAACACTAAAATAATGTAGCTTATCATCTGCCATACTATCTGTCACTGCTCTTGTAAAATAGGTATTGTGAATAACATTGTTTATCCAAGGTAATCCTACAAAAATCAAATATCCGCCAACAACTCCTATAGCAAGACCCCAAACTGTTTTTGGCTTTTTAACAAGATGCTCAACTCTACTTTCTAAAACAAACCAATGAAGCGCTCCATAAGCAATCACAAAGATATACTTCCAAGTTACATCCATTGGAAGAACTGGAATGATAAGGTATATTAAAAATAGATAATAGTTCAATTGCATTCTTGCAAATATAAGTACATAAATAAAACTGACTATAAAAAGGCTATTTACAACATTGTACATTCCTCCATGCCATTGCATCATAAAAACTTCTACAATAGCAGCCAACATCATGTAAATTTTTTCATTTTTAGCAAATGAATACATCATCAAAGCAATCGCACTCAATGGAAGAACGACTATAAGCATATCGGTATCTATGTATCCAAACATTGTTCTATGGTAGTAACTCCAAGCCATACCTCCAAGCAATGCAGCCAAAAAACCGAGCCATGTTGAACCGACTAAACGCCCTATAAATATGAGTGGAATAACTATCAAGCTTGATAAAAATCCAGGTAAATAAAAAATCAGTGTATCAAACGAAACAAAAGGAAGTAACTTGGCTATCATAGCCGTTAAAACTGCAGCCATGGTGTGTACTGGAGAAAGATCATTAGACTGATGTCCCCCATTTAAAATATCCCTTGCACCCTCTGCCCAGTAAAACCCGTCATTCGTATTTATAATGAAAGTATTATTCCAAAAAAGCTGTGACTGTCCATCTATATAACCGATGTAAATGTAACGAACAGCGATATTGAATGCGTAAGCGACAAATATCAAAAGCCATACGACATTAAGAGAAAGAAACTCCTCTCCCAAACCCAAAAACTTTTTCCAGTTATCCATCTAAAACCTTTATCCACTCTTCCAAAATATTATCGACATCAAAATCCAAAGCACGTTTTTTTGCAATCGATTTGTAATTATATCTCACTTTCTCATCATTTGCCATCATCTCCATTGCCCGAGCCATCACCTCCACATCGTTCACGGCTGTTAAAACACCATACTCCTCGAGCTCCACACCAGCAGCCTGCTGCATCAGATCGCTCTGCGGAGCCAGTATCTCCCGCGGTCCGCTCTTGCAGTCTGTCGAGATCACAGGCAGATCGCACGCTAACGCCTCGAGCAAAACATTGGGAAACCCTTCATGATTCGATCCAAACACAAAACAGTCAGCATTTGCAAGATATTTGTAAGGATTTTTCTGCTTCCCAAGCAGCTTCACTTTCCCCCGTAACCCCAAATGCTCAATTCTCAATTCTAAATTATCCATTAAACCCCCGTCTCCGATGATCCAC
>JALWEJ010000081.1 GCA_027014115.1 Desulfurellales bacterium | reverse complement strand
ATATTATAAAATCAAGAAGTAAATCGTCTGGCAGGCAAAAACAGCAAAGCCGACCCTAAAAATCAGGTCGGCTTCAAAAGGTAGGTTTATGTTATCCTATAAGCTCTTTCATGTCACTATCTACATCATTTATACCAGAAATATTGAAATTTTCAATAAGAACTTTCAATACATTCGGCGAAACAAAAGCAGGAAGAGTCGGTCCGAGTTTGATATTTTTAACACCCAAAGCAAGTAGTGCCAAAAGCACGGCAACTGCCTTCTGCTCATACCATGCAATATTATAAGCAAGCGGCAAATCGTTTAGTGAATCAACACCGAATATCTCTTTAAGCTTCAGTGCAATAACGGCAAGCGAGTAACTGTCGTTACACTGTCCGGCATCAAGCACTCTTGGAATACCGTTTATGTCTCCAAGATTGAGCTTGTTGTATCTGAATTTTGCACACCCTGCTGTTAAAATAACCGTATCTTTTGGCAGTTTCTTTGCAAATTCCGTGTAGTACTCTCTTGACTTATGGCGTCCATCACAGCCTGCCATAACAACAAACTTCCTGATTGCGCCGGATTTTACAGCATCAACAACCTTGTTGGCAAGCTTAAATACTTGCTCATGAGCAAATCCGCCGACTATTTTTCCTGTCTCTATTTCAACAGGCGGCTTGCACTGCTTTGCCATCTCTATCATTGCCGAAAAGTCTTTAGGCTTTCCATCAACTCTGTCTGCTATATGTTTAACACCAGGGAATCCCACATTTGCCGTTGTAAATACCCTGTCTTTATAAGACTCCTTTGGAGGAACAAGGCAGTTTGTTGTCATAAGGATAGGTCCGTTAAATGACTCAAACTCCTTATCCTGCAGCCACCAGGCATTGCCGTAGTTTCCTACAAAATGTTTGTATTTTTTGAATGCGGGATAGTAATTTGCAGGAAGCATCTCGCCGTGTGTGTAGACATCAACACCTGTACCTTCTGTCTGCTTGAGCAGTTCTTCCATATCCTTCAAATCGTGTCCGGATATTAAGATGCCCGGGTTTTTTCCAACACCTATATTGACCTCTGTTATTTCCGGATGGCCGTATGTTTCCGTGTTTGCCTTATCAAGTACAGCCATACCTTTGACAGCCATATCGCCTGTTTTCATAACAAGACCTACAAGCTCATCAACACTCAAATCCTCTGTTGTTGCAGCCATACCCTCTATAAAGAATTTCATAACATCTTCATCTTCATAACCCAAAACTGCGGCGTGGTCGGCATACGCAGCTATACCTTTCAATCCGTATATCATGAGTTCTTTCAATGAACGAACATCTTCGTTGCTCTCAGCCAAAACACTTGCCTGGTCATATTTTTTCAAAAAGTCTTCTTTCGTTGAACCGGTAAATGTAGCAGAATCGTGCAGCCCATCATCACTTACATTGTATTTGGCTTTCAAGTTATCCCTAATTCTCAAACCCTCGTTGATAGCCTCTGCAATCCTATCCTCATCAAAATTAACATTTGTGATTGTTGTAAAAAGAGCCTTTGCTATATAATGAGCCGCCTCTTTATCATACTGACCGGCTTTTTTTAATACAACACCAATACCCTTTGTTACATAAATAAGCACATCCTCAAGATTAGCAACCCTTTCGTCTTTTCCGCAAATTCCCCTTACGGTACATCCCTGATTTTTTAATGTTTCCTGACATTGATAACAAAACATAAAAAACACCTCCTTGATTTTTATACTTATAAATATATACTAAAAGAGAATTAAATCAATTGATGTAGGTCAAGAAATGGACAAAAACAAAGCTTTGAACTTTTTTTCTAAATCTTTGGGAATATCCGAAGAAAACAGCGACTTCTTAGATTATGTGGATATGATATCATCTCTTGTGAACAAAAAAAAGAAAGAAATAATTTTTCTTGAATCGCAAGAAGGCACAAACATGTATTTTCTTGTATCTGGAAGCATCAAGCTGTACAAAACAAACGATGAGGGAAAAGAGGCTGTTATACACTTTGTAGAACCGGGCGAATTTTTTGCAGAAATTGTTCTTTTTTTAAAAAACCGCTATCCGGTCAGCGCAGTAGCTATTCAAAATTCACAAATGCTATCTATAGACAGCAAAAAAATGTTTGAGATAATCAAAAAAAACCCTGATTTTGCAATGAAAACCATCGGCATATTCTCGCATAGGCTGAATTACATGGCAAACTCAATTAAAAATCTATCCATTATGGATACAAAAAATAAATTTTTAAACTATCTAAATTCCATAAAAAATGACGATAATATAGTAACTTTAAATATACCAAAACAGGAACTTGCTCTCCTTTTGGGCATAGCCCCAGAAACATTTTCAAGGGTTTTAAAACAGCTATCCGAACAAGGCATGATAGAAATAAACGGAAAAACCATAAAACTGCTTCAATGAAAAAAGCCTTTCTTTTGCTTTTTGCCGTAATTACTGTCCTTGGCATTTGCTCAGTCTTTCTTGTTTTTCATCCCAAAATTCTCAAAAAACCGATAATTCTGTATTTTGAACACAAAGCAATCCATCTTTGGTTTTCAGATATAAAAATCAACAGCATAAACTCTATAACATTAAAAAAGATATCCTTAAAAACAAACGGTATAAAAGCAAAAGTGCAGTCATTAACAATACACATAAAACCAAACAGGCACATAAACATTTTCCTTAAAAATCCAACCATTACATACAAAACAAAAAATACAAAAAAAGGACACTACAAACTATTTTCAGGTATAGATACACTAAAAATCGACAATTTGACACTTAAAAAAGAATCCGAAAAAACATACACAATTTCAAAATGCAATCTGCTGCTGCATAAAAACAGATTAACTGGAAGAGGACTATTTAAAACAAAAAACCTGACAGTTGATATAATAAAAACAAAAAGCGAACTGTATTTGAAAAACAACTCCATACAGCTTGAAGATATCCTAATAAAATCAACAATCTACCAAAAAAATGGCTTAAAATTAGAAGTTTTAAAGACTGTGCATATAGATAAACTTACAATAAATCTACAGCCTTTCATAATAAATATACACCGAGCAAAAGGAGCAGCACTTGTGAGTTCTAAGCATATATCAGCCCGTTTTAATTTTTATGCATACCTTGTAAATAACCAACTTACGTTAGATATAAAACATTTTAAATCAAAACAGCAAACTCTAAACATAGAAGACATATCTCTATCCTCAAATATACTTAATCCATCCAAGCTAACCATATTATTCAACAAGCTTTCAATGGAAAACAGATTTGTAATCGTACAAAATTCAGACGGAAAAATCTTTATAAACAGACGAAAAATAAAAGGCTCTATTCAAACAGGTGAAATCCTAATTTACGACAAATGGTATTTAAATTTTAACAATTTTCCATTGGATTTTCATGTAAACACAAAACAAAAAAATATTCATGTGGTTGTAAAAAATTTAATCGAAGCAAAAATTAACAGCTTAAAACAATTTGACATATCCTCAAAAAGGGCAAAAGAACTTTTTAAAATCTTTAAAGAATCATCAGACAACAAAATAGTTCAAAAAACACACATCTCAAACAGCTCACAAATAACACTGCACGGTGTACTTAGAAAAAAAAGCCTATTGTGTGATATAAATCTAAAAACAGATAAAATAGATATACAAGGGCTTTCTCTAAATGGTGTCAATATAAAAATTCCAATTATCTGCAACCAAAATACACACAAAAAAGGATATATAAAAATTGCAAACATATCATTTAAAAACAACAATCTAAGACTTAACTCGACAATAGATTCATACGATAAAAAAATAATCGTATATTCAAAATTCTCAAAAACAGACTCAATCTACATAAAACCGTTTGCAGCAGCCATAGATTTAAAAAACAAAACACTACTTTCAAAATTTATTTCAACAATAAAAACAAACTTCGCAAAAATAAATTTTAATCTAAGCAAAATCTATATTGAAAATTCAAACATAAAAACCAAAGGCTCTGTTGCGCTAAATCTATTTGGCGGAAAAGCAAACATAAAAAATATTCAAGCAAGGGATATTTTTGGAATTCCCGTTGTTGGAATGGATGTGGATTTTAAACACATAAGTCTTAGAAAAATCACTAAACGTACAAATTTCGGTCTAATTACAGGATATATTCAAGGCTACATACACAATCTCAAACTTGTCAATTTCAAGCTACCGCTGTCGTTTGACGCACTTGTAAAAACACAAGAAACAAAAAACGGCTCAAAAAAAATCACACTAAAAGCTATTAAAAACATATCAAAAATCAGCGGCGGTTATACAAACATAGTTGTTCCTTTCTTTAAGAATTTCCCATACTCGACAATAGGACTAAAGGCTGCGCTAAAAAACAACCTGTTTTCCATCTGTGGACTTTACAAAAAAGGCAATAAAGACTATATTGTCAAAAAGGGTTTTTTGTTTGGCGTTAGTGTTGTTAATATGAATAAAAACAACTCAATAAGCTGGGAAGATATGGTTGAAAGGATTAGACGGGTATTAAAAGAGAATTCAGTAGAGGTAAAATAAATGAATCCAATAAACGCAAAGGAATTTAGCGAAGAATTCGGGGAATCGACCACAAAGCTTGTAGCACTCGGTTTTTTAACATTTGGTATATACTATTTTATTTGGCTTGCAGAAAGGAGAAAACCCTTAAACCGTATAGCAAACAGGGAAATATACGATTATAATCTTTTAATCTATGCAGCAATATGCGGCGGACTTCCTGCTGTCATTTCGTCATTAAATTTAACACCACTTATACCTGTTATATTTCTGCTTGAAATTACATACAGCCTGCTGATGATTATTATATCTTGGAAATTGGGCAAGTGGCTTGAGGTGTACGCAAGAAACTCTTGGCATACAGATTGGCGTGCAAACGGTTTTTTGCTTGTAATTTTCAATATATTCTACGTAAACTATTTAATAAACAAGGTTGGCGAATTTGAAAACGTTGAATTTCATTAAAAAGGGGTGGTAGTATGAAAAAAGTAAAAATTTTATGGATTTTTATTCTTGCCCTGCTTTATTCATGTGTGACGGTCAATATCTATTTTCCGGCTCAAGAGGCTCAAAAGAAGGCTGAAAAAATAGTCAATGAAATAAGGGGAAAAATAAACAAAAAAACCAAACCCACCTCGTTTAATTTCGATATCTTCATAAGTAAAGCCTATGCATCAAACAATGTTCTAAACACCACAAACGCAAAAATAAAAACAATCAAACAATCTATGAAAAAGCGCTTTGAGAAGATGAAACCTTACTACAAAATGGGGTATCTTGCAGAAACGCTTGATGGTTATCTGAAGATATGTAAAAAACCAGCATCTTTGAAAGACAAAATGATTTTAACAAAACTTACAAAGGAAGAAAATAAAGACAGAACCATGCTTTATAAAGAGGTTGCAAAAGCCTTAAAAATACAATCTTCACAGATAGATAAATTAAAAAGAATTTTTGCAAAACAGTGGCAGGATACTGCACCAAGCGGAACATACATTCAAACACAGACAGGTTGGATTAGAAAATAAAAAAGGGAGAGACTTTTAAAGCCTCTCCCTAAAAAAGGTTTACACAAAATAATCAGATTTCCAAGTTTTCACCTGGTTTTACTATCTTCACCTCGGCTTTATTGCCTACAAGTTTGACAAACTCATCCGGATCCTGTTTTATCAAATCCCAAGCAAGATAGTGTATAGGCATGACAGCTTTTGGTTTTAAAAATTCAACAGCTTTTGCTCCGTCTTGTGGTCCCATTGTAAAATTATCACCAATTGGCAGTATAGCCAAATCTATTTTGTTTAATTCTCCTATCAACTGCATGTCCATAAACAATCCAGTATCACCTGCATGATAAATGGTTTTTCCATCAATTTCAAAAACAAAACCGCAAGGATTTCCTGTATATACAGTGCCTTCCTCGTCATTCATAACTGCACTTCCATGATGTGCTATTGTCATTTTAACCCACAAATCGTCACTAAATCTGTGAGCTCCTCCTATATGCATAGGATGAACATTCTCAAGACCGTGCCTTTGCAGATATACTATCAGCTCAAATGTTGCAACAACAGTAGCGTTAGTTCTTTTTGCTATTGCTATTGTATCACCCAAATGGTCCCAGTGTCCGTGTGTTACAAAAATATAATCAACATCAATATCTTCCGGTTTCAATCCGTTTTGTATATCCGGATTATCGGTAATATACGGGTCTATGATGAATTTGGTTTTTTCTCCCTCAACAAGTACAGCAGCCTGACCTATCCATGTTACTTTTGCCATTGATACACCTCCATATTTCGAAAATTTATTTCTTAACTATAATATAATATTAAGGTGAAATGTCAAGTATTATCTTATAATTATTAATTTTTTGCCTTAATTAAGACAAAAACATACTATTTTTTAATAAATCTGCTTCCCGGTTTCTCCAAAGGAATACCTTTTTGACATAAAGGACAACTATCCGGCTCGTAGTTTACTATTTCAAGTTTTATTAAAGGAAAATAATCAAAACCGTTTGGATCAAAATTTCCGCCTCTGTCAACCAAAGCACCGATACCTACTATATTGTCTGTGTATTCTTTTACAAGATCAAGTGTTTCATTAACGCTTTTCCCAGTTGTTACAACATCCTCAACAACAAGCACTCTGTCGTTTTTGTCTATTGAAAAACCCCTTCTGAGTGTCAGCTTGCCATCAACTCTTTCTGCAAATATAGATCTGACATTGTCACCCAAAGCCCTTGCAACATCGTATGAAACCAAAACCCCGCCCATTGCCGGTGCAACAACCACATCTATTTTTTTATCCTTGAAATACTCTGCAATTGAAGAACACAAAAGCCAGGCATCATGCGGATACTGCAGAACAAGCGCACTCTGTAGATAAAATTCACTATGAAGACCGCTTGACAGCTTAAAATGTCCCTTAAGATACGCATTTCTTTTCTTATAAATATTCAAAGCTTCTTCTTGAGTTAACATGCTTCCTCCATCTCTTTTATTATAGAATTAAATGACAAAACAGGATTGTCATTCGCATATATAGGCCTTCCCACAACTATATAGTCAGAGCCCATTTTTACAGCATCATAAGGTGTTGTAACCCTTTTTTGGTCATCCTTTGAGGCATTTTTGGGTCTTATTCCGGGTGTTACTATTTTAAAGTAATCCCCAAACTGCTCACGCAGAAGTGCTGTCTCTTTCGGTGATGCAACAAGACCTTTAATCCCTGCCTTTTTAGCATTTTCTGCCAATCTTACAACCATATCCTCAACACCAACATCCAAAAACATATCCCTTGTTATTGACTCTTTTGTTGAACTTGTCAAAACAGTAACAGCCAAAATTAAAGGGCCCTGTCTTGCATATTTATCCTCAAAAGCCTTAACGGCATCATTTGCGGCCATCATCATATTAATGCCACCTATTGAATGAACAGTCAACATATCAACACCTATCTCACATGCAGAATATACAGCCTCTTTAACTGTATTTGGTATATCGTGATACTTTAAGTCCAAAAACAGTTTTTTACTCTCACTTTGTAAAAATTCGACAATTTTGTACGAATATGCCGTAAAATTAACAGCCCCAACCTTAAACCACAGTGCTGTATCACCAAGATTTTTAACAAGAGACTTTATATTATCCAAACCCTTCATATCAAGTGCAACTATCAATCTATTTTTCATCATATTCCATCCTTACTTTGTCCATTACTGCATTAATAAAAGACCTTGATGAGTCTTTTGATAACTCTTTGGCAATTTCCACATATTCGTCAATAACAACCGGAGGTGGTGTTTCTTTCACATATAAAAGCTCAAAAATACCGACACTTAAAATACACCTATCAACAAGAGAAATAATATCATCCCCTTGCTCGGCATATCTTGATATCAACTCTTTAATTTCATCCTTCTTATCCAAAGCCCCTTCTATAAGCATCTGTGCAAAATCCTTGTCGTTTTCCTTTTTAGGTGATTCCAGATAATCCATAAACTCTCTTGGGGAATCCTTCGTATCAAAGCTTTTTGAGTATATATACTGAACAGCCGTTAATCTTGCTTTTCTTCTTGACATAATTAAAGATTCTTATAAACATTAACTGCTTCTATCAAGTATACCATAGCATCAAAACCCTTATTGCCCATTTTTGTTCCGGCTCTTTCTATCGCTTGTTCTATAGTGTCTGTTGTCAAAACACCAAATGATACGGGCATTTTGCTTTTTAAGGCAATCTGAGCAATACCTTTTGATGTTTCGTTTGCCACAAAATCAAAATGTGGGGTTGAGCCTCTAATAACAGCACCCAAACACAAAACACCATCATAATCCTTTTCCACAACCCTTGATAGAATCATCGGTATTTCAAAAGCTCCCGGAACCTTTACAACCGTTATATCGTTTTCTTTGCCGTTATGCCTAATAAATGCATCAAAAGCCCCACTAAGCAGTTTATCTGTTATAAAACTGTTAAACCTACTTACAATAACGGCAATTTTTAAACCTTTAGCATCAATGTGTCCCTCTATAATCTTCATACCGAACCCCTTTTAAACTTTTGTGAGAATATGTCCCATTTTTATTTTTTTTGTTTCCAAATAACACTTGTTAACCTCGTTTGGGTCAATCTCTATAGCAACTCTATCGATTATTTCAAGCCCGTAACCTTCAAGCCCAATAATCTTTTTAGGATTATTTGTAATCAATTTTATCTTCTGTATACCCAAATCAACAAGAATTTGTGCACCTATTCCGTAGTTTCTCAAATCAGGCTTAAAACCAAGTTTTATGTTTGCCTCTACGGTATCATAACCTTCATCCTGAAGAGCATAGGCTTTTATCTTATTGGTAAGCCCTATACCTCTTCCTTCCTGCTGCATATACAAAACAACACCTTTTCCCTCTTTTTCGACCATTTCCATAGCTGCATGAAGCTGATCGCCACAATCACACCTCATAGAACCAAGTATGTCACCTGTCAAACAGGAGGAATGAACTCTAACAAGCACAGGTTCATCCTTTGTAATTTTGCCTTTCACCAAAGCAACATGCTCAAAATCATCAACTTTGCTTTTATATACAATAATTTTAAAATGTCCGTATTTTGTCGGCAAATCTGCCTCTGATGTTTTTTCTATAAGCCTCTCATGCTGCATTCTATATTCAATTATACTTGATATAGTAACCATCTTAAGATTAAATTTTTCGGCTATCTTTTCAAGCTCAGGCCTTCTTGCCATTGTACCGTCTTCATTCATTATTTCACATATCACGCCAGCCGGTATAAGCCCTGCCATTTTAGCTAAATCAACGCTGCCCTCTGT
This sequence comes from Desulfurellales bacterium, assembly GCA_027014115.1. Lineage (GTDB taxonomy): Bacteria > Campylobacterota_A > Desulfurellia > Desulfurellales > Hippeaceae > JALWEJ01. The sequence goes on along the minus strand of JALWEJ010000081.1, from coordinate 13,732 downwards.
ATGACCTGCCCTCACGAGCACTCCGCCTTTTTTGGCAATCAACGGAAACACATGTCCGGGCTTTGTCATATCGGACGGCTTTACATCCGGTTTAATTGCCGTTTGAATTGTTGTTGCTCTATCCTGAGCTGATATACCCGTTGTTATACCGTACTTTGGGTGGGCATCTATGGATACGGTAAAAGCTGTTTTAAATTTATCATTATCATCGACACTCATAAGATGCAAATCAAGTTTGTTTATTAACGATTCGTCCATTGGAAGACAAATAAGTCCTCTACCATATTTTGCCATAAAATTTATTGACTCGGGTGTAACAAATTGGGCTGCCATAACAAAGTCACCTTCGTTTTCCCTGTCCTCATCATCAACCATGATGACCATCTTGCCGGATCTTATATCGTCTATTGCTTCTTCAACACTTGCAAACATTTAAAACCTCACCAAAAAGAATTTTACAAAAAACCGTACTCGGACAAAAATTGCTTATCTATTGTGCTTTTTTTTAACATTTTTTCAACATATTTTCCTATTATATCAACCTCTATATTTACAACATCACCGGCTTTTTTATACTTTAGATTTGTGTTCTCAAAGGTATGAGGGATAACGGCAACCTCAAAATAGGCAGATTCAAGCCTGCTTATTGTCAAACTTATACCGTCAACAGATACAGAACCTTTATCAACACAATGCTTAAAAATGTAGTCATTTATTGCGACTTTTAAAATATAAAATTCGCCGAGTTTTTTTATATCCAAAACAGAACCTGTTGAATCAACATGACCAAGCACTATGTGACCGTCAAATCTCCCGTCAGCCGGCATTGCCCGTTCAAGATTTACACTCTCCCCTCTTTTCAGCTTACCGATATTGCTTTTTTCTATCGTTTCAAATGAAACATCCACAGAAAATTTGTTGCTGCCGATATCCACAACAGTCAAACAAACACCGTTTATGGCTATACTGTCACCGATTTTTACATTCTCAAGAACCCTTTTCGCATTAACATACAGAAGCAACCCTCTCCTTTTTTGTACCAACAACTCAACGCTTCCAACCTCTTCAACAATGCCCGTAAACATTAAAAATAACCCTCTATCAATATGTCTTTACCGATATTTTTGCAGTGTATATCATTCAACATATTGACATTGTTCAAATCCGAGGGTGCATCACTGCCCACAACATTAAAAGCTCCGTACGAACCGCAAATTTTCGGTGCATAAAACAGATATGCTTTATTATAAAGACCGTGTTTTAGAAAATATCCGTGAGTTCTGCTGCCTCCTTCTATAACACATGAACATATATCATTCTCAAGCAGCTTATGTGATAAATCGACAGGGTCAAATTCACCGTTTTGTATATCACACTCCACGATATTTATACCCATAGCCTTCAAAACTCTTTTTTTTGAACCCTCCGCATAGCGGGATGTCACAATGTAGATATTATTCGAATATTTGCTGAACAGGGTTGCCGATGTTTGTATACGAAGATTTGCATCAAAAATCACGCGCTTTGGCTGCTTGTATCCCTTTATTCTGCAGGTCAAGAGAGGATCATCCATAATAATTGTGTTTATACCAACTCCTACGGCATCATATACCCCCCTCAGTTTATGTGAAAATCTTAATGCCTTTTCGGATGTTATCCATTTTGAAACACCACCCTTTACGGCAATCGCACCATTTAGCAGCATTGCTGCCTTCATAATAAAAAAAGGTTTTTTATTTGCAACATTTTCTATAAAAATCTCATTAAGTTTCTTTGCTTTATCCTCCAAAATACCCGATTCAACATTAATGCCTCTGCTTTTTAGATATTCAGCACCGCCGGATGCCTTTTTATTAACATCTAACATACCTATCACAACCCGTTTTATGCCACTTTGCTCAATTGCCAAAGAACAGGGTGGTGTTTTTCCGTAGTGGTTGCAGGGTTCAAGATTTACATATATTGTTGCACCCTTTAAATCATCTTTGTTTTTTACGGAATTTATAGCCTCAACCTCAGCATGGGGCATACCACATTTTTTATGGTATCCTTCGCCTATTATTTTGACATTTTTTACAATAACAGCGCCAACCAACGGATTTGGGCAAGTTTTACCTGTCGCTTTTTTGGCTAACGATATAGCTCGATTCATAAATATTTCATCATTTTTATCCATCAATTAAAAATACAAAAGCAGCAAGCTTTTGTCAAAGAGTTTAATCTCCTATCTATCTTTTGAGTCTATGTAGATTGTCACAGGTCCATCGTTTATAAGGTTTATTTGCATGTGAGCGCCAAAGACACCTTTTTTTGCAGCTATACCCATATCTTCAACCATACAAACAAATTCTTCATACATTTTTTTGGCAGTATCCGGAGCTTTGGCATAAAAATATGACGGTCTGTTGCCCTTCTTTGTATCGGCTGCAAGCGTAAATTGACTAACAACCAAACATTCACCCTCAATATCCTTCAATGAAAGATTGAATTTTCCATCTTTGTCAGAAAAAATGCGCATATTAACCATCTTTTTTGCAATATATTCCAAATCTTCTTTTGTATCATCCTCACAAACACACACAAGAGAAACCAAACCTTTACCTATTTTTGAGTACTCCTTTTTCTCAACCGATAATGATGCAGCACTAACCCTTTGGAAAACAGCCCTCATTTAACAATCTCCTTACAATATCCTTTTTTGTTATATTGATATTTGTGTATTTTTCGACAGATAACAGCAGTTTCTTAAACACAGATTGAAATCTATCAAAACAGCTTAGTTCAGTGCAGTTTTCTGCCTTTAATACCTTTTTTATTACTTCAATATCATTATTGTCATATAATTTTCTGTCAAAAACACCGTTTTCTTTTAAAAATTTTGCGCAAAAAATAAACAAAGCAATATGACAGCCCTTTATTTCTGTATTCCTAAAAGTCTCCAATACCAACGGTAGTTTTGCTTCTGTTTTTTTAACAATCTCAATCACCAGTAAAGCCGTAGACAGATAATTAAAGGATACTCTGATTTGCTCAAATCTATCAATCACATCTATCTCTTTAACAACAAGATAACTATTTTTTTGGCTTTTTTTTACGCCTGCAACACGCACAAGGCTCATTATATCAAGAGGCTTTTTCTTTCCATACACAAACAGCTTTAAAAAACCGACATCGCCTACCGCATCAACAAAAAATCCGTTTGGCAGTTCGTATTTGTAAGCAATTAAACAGAGAAAATCAAAACCGTTCATAAATTGAAAATGTAAATGTTTTTTTACTCTATTGCAAGAAAAAGAATAAAAATTGGCAAACAATCTTATTTTCTTGACTTATGCACAACACAATGCTATAAGTGTTTATCTTCGTCGACTATTTATTATAGTTCAAGGAGAGGCTAACTGCTTTTATAGGCAGTATAGCATAGATTTTTTGTTTGAGGTGTGTTTTTATGGTTAAGACGCTTTATGTGGGTAATCTACCCTACAGTACATCTGAGGATGATCTTAAGGAACTGTTCGATCAGTATGGAGAGGTAAACTCCGCCAAAATTATTACAGACAGAGAGACAGGCAGATCAAGAGGTTTTGGTTTTGTTGAAATGGCTACAGATGGTGTTGAAGGTGCTATTAGTGCTTTGGACGGCAAAGAGTTTGGCGGACGTAGTTTAAGAGTTAACGAGGCAAGAGAAAGAAAACCAAGAAGATTCTAAAACTAAATCTAAAAACAATCAAAAGGCAAGCCTTGTGCTTGCCTTTTTTTATTTTTAAAGCACTCTAATTTCTACCCTCTTGTGCAGCAAAGATTCAAATTCGTCGTTATAGTCAACAATAATAATAAAGGCTTTGGCATTTTTTCCATCCATATCTCTCTTTGATTTTATTCCCCGTCTTGCATTTCTTATTCCCACTATTCTTCCTCGAAAAACACTCCTTTTTCGAGATTTGTTTGAATTTAACCTGCTGATTTTGTGCATGTTGCCAACTATAATGTCAACCATTACACAACTCCTTTTATTAAAACTTATATCATAATCGGAATATTGTAAAAAAATATGAATAAATGGGATAAAACTAAAAAAAGAAAAAGGCGCTCAAAAAAGAGCACCTGTTGAGTTTTGCTATTCTATTCCAAAAACATCCTTTATAGCCTGTCTAAAGCCATCTTTAGGTATGGCTCCCACAGCCATCTGAGGTTGTCCTTCTTTTGGAACAAAAAGAATTGAGGGTATGCTTTGGATGCCAAACAATCCTGCAAGCTCCTGCTCTTCATCAGTGTTGATTTTATAAAACAGAACCTTGCCGTCATAATCTTTTGATAACTCCTCAATAATAGGTGCAACCATTTTGCATGGAGCACACCAGTCGGCATAAAAATCTATTATGCATGGCACCTCGCCGTTATACTTCCACTCTTCGTTTTCCTCAAAGTTAAAAACCTTCTCCTTAAATGTTTCCTTGGTCAAATGTTCAGCCATTAAAACAACTCCTTTAACAAAAAAATAATCCGCATACTTATACAGTATTTAAGTTAGCTTGTCAAATTTTGGAGAATGCTTGAATTATTGAAAAGAGCCGTTTGTTGTGGTAGTATCGTTTTTAGAAATAAAAAAAGAGGGGTTGAGATGTCTGAAAAAACTTATTCGAATTTCATAGAAGAAATAATAGAAAAAGATTTGGATAAAAATATATATGACGGACGGGTACATACCCGTTTTCCACCGGAGCCAAACGGCTACCTTCATATAGGTCATGCAAAATCAATCTGTTTGAATTTTGGCACAGCACAAAAATATAACGGCAAATGCAATCTGAGATTTGACGATACAAATCCTCAAAAAGAGGACAAAGAGTATGTAAACTCCATCATTGAAGATGTTAAATGGCTTGGGTTTGACTGGGGCGATAGGCTTTTTTATGCATCGTTATATTTTGACAAAATGTATGAGTATGCAGTTCAGCTCATCAAAAAAGGAAAAGCCTATGTCTGTGATTTAACAGCCGAAGAAATAAGAGAATACAGAGGAACGCTCACAAAGCCCGGAAAGGATAGTCCATACAGAAATCGCTCTATTGAAGAAAACCTTGAATTGTTTGAAAGAATGAAAAACGGTGAATTTGCAGACGGCTCAAAAACACTTCGTGCAAAAATAGATATGTCTCATCCAAATTTAAATATGAGAGACCCTGTTATGTACAGAATAGTTCACACACCACACCATAAAACAGGCAGTAAGTGGTCAATTTACCCCACATACGACTGGGCACACTGTCTTGAAGATTCCATAGAATGTATAACACATTCTTTATGTACCCTAGAGTTTGCAGACCACAAAATACTCTACGACTGGTTTTTGGAACAGCTTGGCATATATCATCCAAAACAGATAGAATTTGCAAGGCTCAATTTGACATATACCGTTTTGAGCAAAAGAAAGCTTACAAGACTCGTTAACGAGAAATATGTTCAAGGATGGGACGATCCGAGAATGCCTACCATTGCAGGTTTAAGAAGAAGGGGTTATACACCTGAATCAATTAGAGATTTTGTTGAAAAAACAGGTATAACAAGAAGCGATTCTGTTGTGGATTATGCACTTTTGGAACACTGCATCAGAGATGACTTAAACAAGAAAGCTCAAAGAGTTATGGCGGTCTTAGACCCGCTTAAGGTTGTTATAACAAACTATCCGCAGGATAAAACAGAAGAGCTTGATGCGGAAAATAATCCTGAAAATCCCAATGATGGATACAGAAAAGTGCCCTTTTGCAGCGAGATATATATAGAAAGAGAAGATTTTAAAGAAGATGCTCCTAAGAAATTTTTCAGACTCTCACCCGGGAAAGAGGTAAGGTTAAAACACGCATACTACATAACATGCAATGAGGTTATAAAAGACAAAAACGGCAACATAACAGAACTTAGATGCACATACGACCCACAATCAAAAGGCGGTTGGACAGATGACGGAAGAAAAGTTAAAGGCACACTTCACTGGGTGTCGGCAAAACACTGTATAGATGCTAAAGTTAGACTTTATTCACATATGTTTACAAAAGAGAACCCGGATGATGCAGAAGATGATTTTTTGGACAATTTTAATCAGGAATCTCTCTTGGTTTTAAAAAACTGCAAACTTGAACCGTCGCTAAAGGATGCAAAATTTGGCACAAGTTATCAGTTTCTAAGAAAGGGTTATTTTTGTTTGGATAAAGACTCTCATAATAATAATTTGGTATTCAATCAAACCGTAACCCTAAAAGATACCTGGTCAAAAATAGTAAAGAAAAAATAGTTATTCTTTATCAAACAGGGGTAGATATATTGATACACCCCTGTTTTTGCAAAAAATATAAAGATATTTGTCAAACAACATTCCGAATGCACAGTTTGTGGTTATAGTAGACTGAAATTTGGGGTTTTTGCCATTTTTTAGATAAAACACATCTATGCTGCCGTCATTTTTTAGAGCAAACAACCTTTTGTTTCTCAAATAGAGCTTTTCAATACCTATATCTTTGATTTTTTTAATTATTTTGTCTGAATCTATTACTACAATACCACTGTTTTTATCTGCAGCATAGATATAACCATCCCTACAGCAGACAGAATTTGCATATTTTATATTCAAGGTTTTAAAAATTTTCGGCTTTTTTGGTTTGTTTATACCTGCAATTTTCAAACCGGCACCGTCGTCTGCAATATAAATACGATTTTTATCAATGCACATATCTTGAGCAACACGGGATGTTTCCAAAAAAGATGTAACAATTGGCTTTGTTTTATCTGTTATATCCAAAGCAAAAAACCTGCTCCAGCTGTTGGCGGCAAAAAGCGTATCACCCTTTATCAGACTCATCCTTAATCCGCCCAAATCAACTCTTAAGATACTTCTTGGGTCATCCGGCTTTGAGATATCCAAAACAGCAAGCCCGTTGCTGTCTGAAACATACAGAAAATGGCCTTTTAGATAAAGTGAGCTGACATAATCAGCAGCCCTCATATAACCCAAAGATTTAGGTGTGCTTATATTATACAAATCTACAACCTGAATACCTGCACTATATTCGGCAATATATGCATAATTTTTAAAAACAGCCATGCTGCCTGCTGGGTTTTCTGTATCTATACTGCCGATTTTCAAAAGAATGGGATTTTTGTTTTTTGCAAGGCTGTCTATTATGGATTGTTTGTTTTCTAACACTATTTTGCTGAGCTTATTTTCATTTTCTGCCGCATCAAACCCAAAAACATTCAAAGGGTTTGAAAACTGCTGCTTGAGAAATTTGTTTGCTCTTTTGTTGCCGTATCTGTAAACAAGTTCAGACAAATAAGACACTCTAAATTTGCCTTTTAGTGTTCTTACAATATCCCCTTTTACCAAAGCCCTTATTTTTCCGAGATTTTTGGTGGGTAATTTATCCTTTTTGCCGTCATTGTTTATATCCCAATCCTTACCTCCTTTGACAACAAACAGATATGTAGAATTATCCTCTAAAGAATCAATATAGATATCAAACAGACCTATTTTTGAGAGAATCTTGCCGTTTGATGTTTTTTCCTTAAATATCAATTTGCGTTTTGAGTTTGGGTAAATTTTATAGATAAAAACAGAAGCATCGGCAAGCCTTCCAAAACCTGCAGCCGCTTCGATTTTTTCTTTTGATTTTATTTCTTTTTTACTGTCCGGATTTTTGCTGCATCCAAACAAAACAAAAACCAAAAGAAACAGGGTAAATGCTTTTTTCATAAAAACACTATACAAAATTGAAGCAGTATTGTGCAAACAAGAAACCGCATATCGCTAATTCATAAGATAGTAACTAAATATTAATTATACAAAACTTTTCTTGACATCTTTCAAATTTATTTTATAGTAGTGTTAAATATTATAAGAAAAGGGGAAAATTGTGTTTGACAGCTTAAAGTTTTTTGAGTTGGGCATGGGCGTTTTACTAAAAAATGATATTCACTTTAGGGATTCTTTTGAAATAATATCAAAAGTTATAAACAAAACTATGTTTTCCGATACCGAGCTTTCAAAACTACACAAAGAAAACAGGTTTAAATACTATGTCTTTGACAGTTTTTTGCCCATACAAAAAGACGGTATATATAAAAAGGCAATATTTACACATTCAGAATACGCTCGTTTAATGGGGAATTCATAGACAAGATTGCCTTGCTGATTAAAAAAACAAAACAGGAATATCTCGATGTTAAAATAGTCGAAAAAAGGATAATAAAGCAGAGATTTTTAACAAAAATAATAAGCATCACGCCGGTAGTTGTTACACTCAAAAATGACAATAATGAAATCTATCACTGGACATTTGAAAAAGGCGGCGATATTATGAAATTGAGTAATGCTTTGCAGAACAACCTTGTCAAAAAATATGAGAGTTTTTTTGGTGAAAAACTAGAGCCCGTTCAAAATTTTATACAGCTTTTACAGATAAAAAACAACAAGCCTCAGACAATAAACTATAAGGGTATAAGGCTGTTCGGGAATAAATTTTTTATCGTTCCAAACGAGGATGAAACAAGTCAAAAACTGTCATTTACGGCGATAGCCTGCGGACTTGGCGAAAAAAACAGCATAGGCTGCGGATTTTGTGAAGCTAAATGACTTTAAAAAGGAGCAGAGAGAGTGTATATAAAAAATCAATTAAAAAAGGTTAAAGCCCACTACAAGGCATTAAAAGAATTTTATGATGCTATTGAAGAGTTAGATTTTGATTTTAGTGTGAATAGTTATGAAAAGTTAGAGATTCCTCAAAAAGCACTTTTAGAAGCATACCTCAAAAGCTTTTCTTCACTGCAAGATTATCTTGGAGCTAAAGTTTTTAAAGGCTTGCTTGATGCCCCTGGTATTAGTTATACCAAAATGAGTGAAGTTTTAACACTTATGGAAAAAGAAGAAATTATTGATTTGGATAAATGGATAGAGTTTCGAAATATACGAAACGAGTTAGAGCATGAATATCCGGATGAGATAGAAGAAACATTAAAGGATTTAAGATATTGTGTAGAGAGTTTTACTTATATGCAAGAGGTTGTTAGAAGGGTTTTTGCATTTGCAGGGAGTTATGATGAGAGTATCGAATTACCTTAAAGATGCTATATTAGAGGCAGCCCAAAAAAGTTTTGGAAATTGTGAAGTGATTCTTTTTGGAAGTAGAACGGATGATAGTAAAAAGGGTGGAGATTTTGATATAGCTATTAAAACTAATCTGTCAAAAGAAGAGTTCAAAAAAGCGAAAGTGAAGTTTTTTAAACAATTGATTTTAAAGGATTTGAATTTGCCGATAGATTTGATTGCTTACAATCAAACTGATGAACTGCTCAAAAAAGAGATAGATAATAAAGGGGTAAGGTTGTGAATATGATTTTTATTGCCAACATTGTGAAAGCGTGATTGAAATAGTGATATTTGTAAAGGTAAAATTATGATAGTAGATACAATTGAAAGTTTAAATATAGATTTTCAAAAAGCCATAGTCGACAACTATCAGTTAAAAGACGGTTTATATGTTCGTATTAGTAAAAAGACAGAGTATTTCATCTATAAAAGACCAAAAGGCAAAGATACCGCAAGGGATGTTGGATTAAAAGATTTAGACGGCAGCATTAAAACAAGTGAGTATGATTGGTTTGCAAAAAGGGATTATTTGAGTGTTTATTTAAATTCAAATAAAGCAATAGACCCACCAAAAAAGAAAATTCACAATAACAACTATTTAACTCTTTTTGTAAAAGCCAAAGAGTTTAATGAAGAAAATAGAGAATATTTTGCCAATAAACTTTATAACAATCTTAAAGATTTTTCAGGTTTTAGAAAAAAAGAGGAGCAAGAAGTTATTAAGAGCTTCCATAACTATATATTTGATGAACAAAGGCAAAAGGATATAGAATTAAAAAAGAAGAAGTTGTTAGAGTTTTTTGATGATATTTTGGATCATAAAAAAGAGATAAAAGAGGGTGAATATATAAGAATCTTTTTTGATGAGGATTTAAAAAAGTATGAAAATGAGGCAGGAATCTATTTTGCATTGAAAATATATAACAAAATTGAAACCATTAAAAATATTGATAGTGAAATTTACGGACTTAGCGATTTTAATATGGGGTTAAATGCTAAAAAGCCATATTTAGAACATAAAACAAGAGGATTTTCACTACCTTTTATGGTAAAAAAAGATGAGATTTTTCATATAAAAGAGTTGTTCGATTTTTTGAAATATCAAAAAAATTTTTTAGAAACCCAACCTACAAGACATAAAAACGGTCTTTTTATAGTTAAGCACTCAAATAACGATCAAGCTGAAATTATTGATTTTGATATAGTGGTTAATGATAGAAAATTACTCAATCCTTTTGTTTTGAAAAATTATGCTTTTAAACATAAAGAGGATGAAAAAATAGAAGATTCTTTTATGCTTTTCAAAAAAGTGGATGATATTTTTTATAATGGACATCTGGAAAGTAATCTTTTTGGTGATGTCTATTCAAAATTACCACAATCTCTGCAAAATCTTATCTATTTAACAAGAGATGCGGTTATTGCTTTGAAAAAAGGTGAGATAAAACCATTTCTTAAAATAAACAAAAAGTACGCAGATGATTTTATAATCTACCTTTTAAAACAAAATAAAGAATATAAGGCAAGGGAGGCACTAAATCTTAAACTATCACTTTTAGAATATGAAGGAGAAAAGATGAATATTAAACAAAGTTTAGAAAGGATAGAAGAAAAGATTAACGAATTAGAAAAGCTTACAAATGAAGAATTTTTTATACTATCAGGACAGATAATAAAATATTTACTTGAAAAGAGTAAAAAAAGAGATAAAAGAGCAGATATGATAGAGCCTTTTTTAAGGGCAGGAAAATCCAAGAAACTCAAGCAAGAAATAGAGACTCTATTTTTTACATACAAACACGAAATTCCTCTAAATTTTAAAAAGTTTAACAATGCTTTAGCTCTAACAGAAAGCTGTGAAATAAACGAAAAGGTGAAAAAAGATAAGCTTTTAATAGGAATTTTAAGTGAAAATATATTTTACAGATAAGGATTGTAAATAATGTTAAATCATCAGTTAAAAAAGATAGATGAAAAAGGAGTAAAGTTATGCAAAGAGCGTACGGAATAATCGGAATTAGAGCAGCTATGAGCAACTGGAATGCAGATTTTACAGGTAGACCAAAAACCACAAGCGATGGTGAAATTTTTGGAAGTGATAAGGCTTTAAAATATCCAATTAAGAAGATGTGGGCTGACGAAAATAAAAAGGTAATGTATTTGAAAAGTTACATAGAAGACAAAGACTCCATTAGACCCAAAACTTTAAAAGAAAGATATGGAGAGCTTTTTGGTGAATTAGATAAAAAAACTCCAACAAAAGAGGTTTTAAAAAATCTTTTTGAGTGTGTTGACATAAAAAACTTCGGAGCAACTTTTGCAGAAGAAGGACAAAATATATCAATTACAGGTGCTGTTCAGATAGGTCAAGGCTTTAACAAATTTGAAGACACAAATGTTGAAATACAGGATATTTTAAGCCCATTTAGCGACGGCAAGAAAGTAAAAAGCGGAGAGGATGTAAACCAATCAACACTAGGAACAAAAATCATGGTGGATGAAGCGCATTACTTTTATGGATTTAGTGTAAATCCAAAAAATTATGATGAATACAAAGATTTAATAGAAAATTTTGAAGGCTATACAAAAGAGGACTTTGAAGAGTTTAAAAGAGCAGCAAAAGCGGCGGTTACAAGATTTGCAACAAATTCAAAATTTGGGTGCGATAATGAATTTGCTTTGTTTGCAGAATATGAAAGTGAAAAGTATTTGCCAGATTTAAGTGAGTACATCGAGTTTGACAGCAAAAATAGAGAAATTGATTTAAGTGTAATAGAAGAGCTTGTAGGAAGTGAGGCTAAAGTAGAAGTTTTTGCAGATACCTATAAACTCAAAGTAAAAACTAAATGGGAAGTTAAAAGTATATTTTAAGGTTTAAAAATGTTGAATAAAGAGTATATAACGTTTCTTAGTGATATTAAAACCAAAATAAAACAAGCCCAGATTAAAGCTGCTGTAAAAGCCAACGAGGAACTTTTAAGTCTTTATTGGGATATTGCAAAGGAAATTACAAATAAACAAAAAAACTCTAATTGGGGTGATGGAATAATTGAACAAATCAGTAAAGACTTAAAGCAAGAGTTTCCAACATTAAAAGGATTTTCAAGAACCAATCTTTTATATATGAAAAAATGGTATCTTTTTTGGAGCAATGAAAATGTCCCACAAGTTGTGGGAGAAATTTTTAAAATCCCCTGGGGGCACAATAGAGAGATAATTACAAAATGCAAAAGCATAGATGAAGCACTGTTTTATGTGAAAAAAACTATAGAAAACGGTTATTCAAGGACAGTGCTTGTGCATCAAATTGAAAGTGATTTATACAATAGAAGCAAAAAGGCGTTAGATAATTTTGACAAAAAACTTCCATCTCCTCAATCGGATTTGGCAAAGGAGATTACAAAAGACCCATATTGTTTCGATTTTTTAAGTTTAAATGAAAAATACAATGAAAAAGAGCTTGAAAATGCTTTGATGGATAATTTGACTAATTTTCTGTTAGAACTTGGCAGTGGATTTGCTTTTGTGGGTAGGCAGTATAGGATTGAAATAGCGGGTGATGAGTTTTTTATAGATTTGCTTTTTTATCATATTAAGCTTAAATGTTATACAGTGATTGAGCTAAAAACCACCAATTTCAAACCGGAATATGCAGGACAGCTTAATTTTTATATTACAGCTGTCGATAAAGAAATAAAAGAACAAAACGATAATCCAACAATAGGCATTCTTATTTGCAAATCAAAAAATAATACTGTTGTAGAGTATGCTTTAAGCAGTATAGAAAATCCAATAGGTATAAGCGAATACAAACTATCAAAACAGCTGCCGGATGAACTAAAAAATACATTGCCGTCTATTGAAGAAATAGAAAGTGAGCTTGAAAAAATTGAGGCTGAAAATGAAAGCAATAAGTTTTAATTTAAGTGGAAAATTTGCCCATTTTAAAAAACCGGATGTAAACAGCCATACATATTTTACATATTCACATATCCATAAAGTTGCTTTACTTGGAATTTTCGGGGCAATTTTAGGACTTAGAGGGTATGGAAACAGCAAAGGTGATTTTCCGGAATTTTATGAAAAATTAAAAGATTTTAAAATCTCTATTATTCCAAAAAAGCCATACTTTACTAAAAAAATAATCACTTTTAACAACTCGGTTGGATATGCAAGCAAAGAAGAGGGTGGAAATTTAATTGTTAGAGAGCAATGGCTTGAAAATCCGACATGGGAGATTTTAATTTTAGAAAACGAAAGCGATGAGTTTAGAGAGCTTAAAGAAAAACTGATAAAAAAAGAGTTTACATTTATTCCGTATCTTGGTAAAAACGACCATTTTGCAAAGATAGACGAAGTCAAAAAGGTGGAACTACAAAAAACTACAAAATATTCGATGTGCATCTCACTTGCTAAAAAAGAGAATATTATCTTAAAAAATGCCCCACGATTTGGTGAAAATTTCTTTTACGAAGAGTATTTACCCGTAGGACTAAAGAAAAAATTTTTGATATATGAATACGAAAAGATGATTTTGAGTAGTTGGGTTGTTGAGGGTGGAAGTGGAGAGTTTTTTGAGTATAAGGGGAAAAG
>JALWEJ010000080.1 GCA_027014115.1 Desulfurellales bacterium | reverse complement strand
CACAAAACCTGGAATGTTAATCCTCTGATTAATGCAAAAAGGTATGAACTGAATCAGATGTTTGTTGTTAAGTTTGGGGAGGGAGTTGAAGAGTGAAGAGGGATTGGGTATGATGGGGGAGACACAAGATTGTGGGGATGTCTCGCTTTTTTTAATTTCTTTTTCCAGTATTTCCATGTTATTTGTGCAAAACCATACGAACCTATGCCATCTCTACTAATAGTCTGTCTACACAAGGATTCTTGTTCGGCTTGGGCAACGCTATACCAATAAGGAAAATCAAGGCCAAAATACAGATAATGCGCCTTTCTGATAGGTTGTATAAGATTTTGGCATCTTTTGTATATGTTATCCGCCCTGAGCGTATGCGTAAATGATAACGATATACAAACCAATAACAATAATTTTCTGAGGAGTCCAATCTCCATTCCAATTAACCTTTTTAAAAACAAGCTTTCTTGTTATATGTGCATGTATAAAACCCATGCTTACAAGCAAAATTTTAAGACTAACAAGCTGTAACGGAGAGGAAAGCTCTTCATAAAATCCTGTAGTATATACAAAAACTAATAAAGCAGCTATTAAAAGATCAAATATAATTCTCTTAGTTTCATTAAATACATAACTTACTTGCATGTCTCAATAGACCTCCTGAGCATTTCATTCTCTTTTTTGAGCTTTAAGTAATTATTGAGAATACATTTTAGTTTCTGAGGATATGTTGCGTTATCACTTGGTCTGCACTCTATTGCTTTCGGTATACTCGGAACCTTACATTTTATAAACACAGGCTCTTTGATGTATTTTACTCTAACCGGAGAACAAGAATACAAACTCAGTAAAATAATTAAAACAAAATATCGCTTCATTTTCTCTTCAGGAAGTCATCTATCATTAAACATATTTGCTTGCATTCCTTTGGCGTTATCTTAACTTCTTTATAAACAATTCTTGGTATTTTAATGATTTTTACTGGTTTATTAGCTATTTTCAAAAGTTCGTTAACCCTTTTTTCATACTTTGTTTGGTTAGCCTTGATGATTTTTGAGAGTTTATTGTTTTCATTTTGACACACAGATATATTTTGCCTAAGATACAAAACCTGTTGCCTCAAGTAACTGTTCTGTCGTTCAAGATAAACGATATACACAGAAGACAAAATAAAAACAACCATGATTAGCAATGCAACATATTTCCCGTAAAAATTAAACATCATAAGCATATTTTAAAATTAACGGTTCGATAGTCTAATAAAAATGTTACAATCTCCCAATCTTAAACTCCTCAAGCATAAACCTCACTGTCGTGTTTGAACAACAGTGCTTCATATACCCAAGAAAGCTCATAAGTCTCGGCTTTATGTAGCTCAAATCAATTCTACCAAGCGCATAAGCCTTCATCATCCACTTTGCCTTGCGCCTGAATTTCTTTACATTGCGCTCTCTCGGCAGTATATGCATTGCCCAAGTCCTGTATCCTGCAAAGTCGACGCCTCTTTCTGCTGGTGTTTTTTTATGCTTTAGGTTGGAATTTTATGTCAATTTTTGAGAAAGAATTGACATCAATTTTTCAAATGGAATTCAGAGGGCATAGTATTTATTCTCAACCTATTTCTTTCAGCATCTTCTTTTGCTCATTAATATAACTCCTTTCACAATGACCTTCCCCAAACCAGAAATTTATGAACTTTTCAAGCCAGCAGAACCTACCGTATTTAAAACAGAGAAAATGTGTGTATGAGGAGATAGTCCAATCTTCCTCACCGTACAATATTGAGCCACCCAATTGATCTATGCCAATAGCAACTATAAGCCAGTAGTCTCTCTTAAACCACCTGATTGAATTTACTAAAAAAACGATGGGAGCCGTGGGAACAAAGAGAATAATCGCAACTATGAGTAAGAATAGATTATGAAGTTTTCTCATCTTTCGTACTTTCCTTTGATTGTAATAAATTGATTTCCTGAATTTTCTGAATGATGGCTTGATTGAGTGCATTCAACCTGTTTTCTAAATCCTGCTTTTGCATAATGAGGTCGTAAACTTCGGCTTTTTTCTTTACAATTTCCTCACTAAACATCGCTCCACCCTGCAAAATCTTTTTCTTTTAGCCAGTTATAGATAGGGACGAAAAGGGTGTCTATGCCTGTTGCCTGCCCCAAAAGTTTATTGAAAGTTGCCGTGTCAAGCATGTAGTGTTTCATCTCAACGGGTTCTTTTCCATTGTTTCGTGCTGTTTGGTCGTGCCAAATGTTCACAATAAGATCACCTGCAAGGTTTAACATATTAATATTCAGATATGTTATCTTTGCGTAAGCTCGTTCATGT
>JALWEJ010000079.1 GCA_027014115.1 Desulfurellales bacterium | reverse complement strand
CTTATTAAATCCAAGAGATATGAACTGAATCACATGTTTGTATCTCAGTTTGGAGATGGGATTGAAGAGTGAAGAGGGGTTTGGTATAATGGGATGGACATAAGATTGTGGGGATGTATAGAAGCTTGGCAGGATTTTGCTTGTGAAAGTCTCTTCCTGCATATCCTTGCTCCTTATTCTTGCTCTTGGCTGTTTTATGCTAATAGAACCTATGCCTGAGACAATTCCTCTTTCAGGCAGATATCCGTTTCTTACAACAATCCCCTTACTGTTTTCATCTAAAAGATTATTGTGTGCATCAATATATTCTTGTATCTCCTTTTCAAGCGCCATCTGCAGCATTTTCTGAGCACTTCTTCTTGCTATCTCTTCTAAGGCAGACCAGCTTCTTATTTCTTCTTTTGCAAAATCATATTTTTGTGTATACTTTTTCATGAGCATATCCTCCTTAGTAAGTTTGTTTTTTACAGTTTCATTTTACTAAAAGGATATGCTCATTGCCAGATGAATTCATCTGGCAATGAGCCATACACAAGATTTGGTTATAACTCGACCCTCCCGTTAAATGTTTTATTTCTCTTAGAGGCTTAGATTTTACATTTGATGATGACAATAACATTGTCATTGTATCACAGTTTGGGGTTTACACAAAATGTGGGGCGGGGTCTTATTTTTAGACGGTTTTTTGAAATATAAAAAGACTTCTGTCCCTTTATCTTTTTGGCTTTTTATTTCAATCTTGCCTTTGTGTAATTCCATTATCTTTTTCACTATACTTAATCCCAAACCAAAGCCCTTTGTCTCTTTTGAACGGGATTGGTCAACTCTGTAAAATTCTTCTTCAATCTTATCCAAATCATCTTTGGCGATACCCACACCGCTGTCTTTTATAGCAACAACAATCCACTCTTTTTTTTCTTTTATATCAATTTCCACAAAACCATTTTCCTTGTTGTATTTGATGGCATTATCTATAATATTTACAAAAACCTCAAAAACAGTTGTTTTATCCGCCAAGACTTCATAGTTAGCATTATTGTTGTATTTGAGGATTATATGTTTGTCGTCTGCCTTTTGTTTTAAAAACTCTAAAGCATTTTCAATTGCTTTGGTTATATCCACCCTCTCAAGAACAATTTTGCTGTATTTTGAATCCAATCGTGCCATCAACAACATCTTTTCAATCAAATCCGACATAATGGCCGCTGTGCTGCTTATTCCCAAAAAAGCCTTTTTATACTCATCAATGCTTCTTTCCTTTCTTAATATGATTTCACTCTGCATCGTGATTACAGAAAGCGGTGTTTTAAGCTCATGGGAAACATCCGATATAAAACGCTTCCTTTGTTTGAACGACCTATCCAACCTTTTCAACATATCATTAAACGAATTTATGAGGGTTTTTAACTCATCGGGTGCATCTTCTATTTCAATGTTTCCGCCAAGATTTGCCTCTGTTATTTCTTTGATTTTGGCACTTATTCTATCAAGCGGCTTTAGAGCCTTTTTTGAGACCAAAAACCCGCCTATTGCTGAGGCTATCATAACAAAAATTATTGCAATCATAGCTATAAACGCAAACCTGTCAAAAATATTTTTTTCATTTTCTGCGTTGTAGGCAACCTGAACAATTACTCTGTTTTTATTGTCAACATAATTTAAGATTCTCAAAATCTTTCCGTTTTTGACAAGATTTACTATTTTTTGATGTTTCTCAGGCAAAGGCAGGGATTCATCCCCTAAAGAAATTGATTTTTTTATTGTTATTCCGTCAAATGATCGAATCTGGAAAAAATATTTAGAGTATTGGGATGAGTAAACCCACATTTTTCCACCTGCAACATTAAACTGAAAGCTATTACCTTTTGTATCTGAAAAACTAAATTTGAAATCGCTGTTTATCGATGTATCTATCATGGAATCAAGCGCTTCTGCTTTTGATAACAGATTGGCATCTATGGGTTTATATATAATGCTCCTCAAACTCAAAAGCAAAGCCACAGATAAAACGGATAGTATTACAAACATTATTATTATATACAAAAAAACAAGACGAGCTTTGAGAGATGAAAGCAAAAGCTACTCCTTTATCATATAGCCCGCTCCTCGGACTGTTACAATAAGCTTTTTATCAAAGCCTTTATCTATCTTTTTTCTTAGTCTTGTTATCATCACATCCACAACATTACTATCCAAGTCAAACTCATAGTTATAAATATGTTCCGTAATCTCTGCCCTTGTCAAAAGTTTATTCTTATTTAAAGCAAGATATTCCAAAAGAGAATACTCCTTTGCTGTAAGCTCGATTGGCATTTTATCTCTTGTTACCTCATGGGTTGATAAATTTATCTTTAGTGTATCGATTTTTAAAATATTATCAGCCATATTAAATTTTCTTCTAAGTACCGCCTTTATTCTTGCAAGCAGCTCGTCGAATGAAAACGGTTTTGTCAAATAATCGTCTGCACCGCTGTTCAATCCAAGCACCTTATCCTCTATGTCACTTTTTGCCGTAAGCATCAAAACAGGTGTTTCTATACCCTTTTTTCTAAGTATTTTTAAAAGCTCTATACCGTTTAATTTCGGAAGCATTATATCAAGGATAATAACATCAAAGGGTTCGTTCTTGGCTAAAAATAATCCTTCTTCACCATCAAAAGCCAAATCCGCAGAGTAATTCTCATCCTCAAGTCCGCTTTTTATAAGCTCAGCAAGCATTTTTTCATCTTCAACAACAAGCACCCTCATAATAAACACCTCATTAAAGCATAGTATTATAAAACTAAAAACATTACAAAAAGATTAAAAACCATCTTAACTGTCCATTTATAAAAAATTAAAGGTTGACAAACAGTTCTTAATAAAATTACTATATGTAAAATAGTTGGAGGTGTATCTATGGAATTGAGGATTACGATTTTGGCAGAAAACAGCGTGGTTGTGCCGTTTGATGTTATCGGTGAGCATGGATTTAGTGCATATGTAGAGATGAACAATTTTAACTTTCTCTTTGACACAGGACAAGGAAAGGCTCTGCTAAACAACGCAACAGCCCTAAAAAAAGATTTAAACAATATTGAGTTTTTATACCTATCCCACGGTCACTATGACCATACAGGAGGTATGGTTGACCTTTTGAAAGTAAAATCACCCCTTGATGTTTATGTCCATCCGGATCTGTTTTCGGAAAGATATTGGTTTAAAGGTGGCGTTCAAAAATACATAGGCGTTCAATTCCAAAAATCATACTTAGAGAGTCTTGGAGCAAATTTCAAATTCCATAAGGATTTCCAGGAAATTGCCAAAAATGTATATTCCTCAGGAGAGGTTGATAGAAACACGCCGTTCGAAAAGATAGATGCCGAAATGAAGGTAAAAAATGAAAACGGAGAGCTCGTTCAGGATCAGATTTGGGATGACTACTCAATGGCAATCAGAACAAGCAAAGGATTGGTTGTTATCTTGGGATGTGCCCATGCCGGCATAGTAAATATACTCAACCATTTTATAAAACAGACAGGCGAAAAAGAAATCTATGCGGTTCTCGGTGGAACACATTTGGGCTTTGCAAATGATGAGCAGATTGATGAAACAATTAAGGTGCTTGATAAATACAACATACAAAAATTGGGTGTATCCCACTGCACAGGATTGAGCGTGAGCGCCAAGCTATTCGGAAAACTTAAAGAAAGATTTTTCTTTGCATCCGTTGGAGCAACTTTGGAAATATAAAAAATGAGCATACCGGAAAACCTTAAGCCATACATAAAAATTATAGACGAACCACTGGATGTAAATCTCGAAATTGCACACATTGCTTATGCAGAGGCAAAAAAAGATGACCCAAAAATTCTTCTTTTTACCAATCCTATAGATGCACAAAAAGAGAAAAAATACGATATTCCCATTTTAATGAATCTATTTGCAAACAGGCAGGTTACAAAGGAAATATTCACAAAATCTCCAGATATGATTGCTGAGGAGATAGAAAAAATCATAAAAATAAAACCGCCCAAAACAACAAAAGAAAAAATAGATATACTAAAAACCCTATTTGAAATAAACGGCATCTTCCCAAAAAGAATAAATAAAAAGGGTCTTTGTCAAAAAAAAGAATTGGACGGTTTGGATAATCTGCCAATTTTAAAAACATGGCCTAAAGACGGCGGAAAATTTATTACAATGGGTCAGGTTTATACACAAAGCTTGGATGGCGAAATCAACAATGTGGGTATGTATAGGCTTCAGGTTTTCGATAACACAACACTCGGTATGCACTGGCAAATACACAAAGACTCCAACCGTATTTTCAATGAATACAAAAGGGCAAACAAAAAAATGCCCGTTTCAATAGCAATCGGAGGAGATCCGTTGTATACATGGTGTGCAACGGCTCCCCTTCCCCACGGCATATTCGAGCTTCTTCTTTACGGATTTATAAAAAAACAAAGCCCTGTTTTGGTTAAAAGCACAACAAACAACATATACATCCCAAACGATGCAGATATCGTTATCGAAGGTTTTGTCGATCCCAATAAAAATATGATTGAAGGTGAATTTGGCGACCATACAGGATATTATACACCCAAAGAGCCTTATCCTTTTATGGAGGTAACAAAAATAACAACAAAGGAAAATCCCGTATTTTACGCAACTGTTGTAGGAAAACCACCACTTGAGGACAAATATATGGGTTGGGCAACAGAACGCATCTTTTTGCCGTTAATCAAAATACAGTCACCCCAGCTTGTTGATTACAGTATGCCAGAAAATGGCTGTTTTCACAATCTTATACTCTGTAAAATAGAGCCTGAATATCCGGGGAATTCGCTTCAAATAATGCATTCACTCTGGGGCAGTGGTCAAATGAGTTTTGTCAAGCATGCAGTCTTTGTGGATACAAAAGCGCCGTCACTTCACGATTACAAAAATTTGGCAGCCCATATATTAAACAGAATATCAAAAGAAAATATCATAATCACAAGGGGCGTAGTTGATGCGCTTGACCATTCTTCTAAGAAGCCACTTGTTGGCGGCAAACTCGGTATAGATGCAACAGGCAAAGAGGTTGACAAAAAAATCGATACACTAAAAGATGACAAGCTTCTAAACAGGTTAAGACTTCTTGATGATGATATTATTGCACTAAAACAGTACTGCACAAACAGCAAAAACCCGATTACCGTTATACAATGCAAAAAAAACAAACCTATGAAAATCATATTTGAAAAGATTCGCTCATTGTCAAACCACATTGCAGTAGCGATATTTGTTGATGAAAATAATGATATAGAAAATCCCTATATGCTAATTTGGCGAACAGCAAACAATATCGATGCAGAAAGGGATGTATGGATTGAAAATATTATAGGAATAGATGCCACAAATAAAAACAAAATAGATGGTTTTGACAGAATATGGCCTGACGATGTTGTCTGTGACAAAAATATTCTTGAAAAACTTATTGAAAAAAAATTGATAGATTTGGATAAAACACAGATAGATTATTTTGGACTGCTGTAATATTCCGCACACAATTTAACATTTTCATTATTTAATTTTATTAATTTATTGCTATATTATTGAATATTTAAGGTATATTTTATTATATAATTCACACATAGTCTTGAATTATTGTCATATTTTTAGTAAAGTATGTGAGTACGAACATAAAAAACCAAGGAGGTGTTTTTATGGGTAAAACTCTTGGAATGATTGGCGGAACTTTGGCCGGCATAGCTTTAAGTGGTGTGGCAACTATGAAGCTTGCTCAGACTAAAATGACTATGGAAATCAAAAGCCCTAAATCGTTTGAGGACACCTGCAAAGTCATAGAAACAGTCATACCCCAATTTGCAGACGAAGGATGGGGTTTTCCTTTTGACAAATGGGATTTTGGAAATGTGTTTGCATCAAGGGATTTGATGCCAGATGACATAAAAAACATAATGGTATATTTCGTATGCAATGCAAAACTGGCAAACAAGGTCATCAATGCAAACAATGCAATGATGGGCATAATGCCGTGTTCATGGGCAGTATATGAAAAAGAGAACGGCGAAGTCTATATCGCAAAAATGAATATAGGGCTTATGTCAAAACTCTTCACAGGAGCAATAAAGGATATGATGCTTGAGGTTGAAGCAACAGAAGATAGAATGTTTAAAAAAATATTCTCACTTTAAAAAACTTATCCTCCAAGCGCAATCCTTTGCGGGTTGCGCTTTTTTTATTAAAAAATTTGAATTAATTTTCACAAAGAATATACTAATGCCAGACTTTAACAAAAAAAGGAGAATTTATTGATGAGTGAGAAAAAGCTTTTAACCCTCGGACACAGCCCTGACCCCGATGATGCATTTATGTTTTATGCTTTAAATATGGAAAAAGCCATAGACATAAATGGTTATGAATTTGAGCAGATATTAAATGACATTCAGACACTAAACGAGATGGCAATTGATGAAAAACTTGATATTACAGCCATATCACTTGCAGCCTATCCAACAATTTCCGATAAATACGCAATACTCTCAAGTGGAGCCAGTATGGGGTATAAATACGGTCCTCTTGTTGTTGCTAAAAAAGATGTGAGCCTTGATGAACTTAAAAACAAACTCATAGCAATACCGGGAAAGCTGACAAGTGCATATCTGGAGTTAAGGCTTCTTTTGGGAAAAGATTTAAATGTAGAGGTTATGCCTTTCGATAAAATCTTTGAAGCTGTTGAAGCCGGTAGTGTTGATGCCGGTTTGATTATACATGAAGGTCAACTTACATACTCAAAAAGAAACTTAAAAAAAATAGTTGATTTGGGAGAATGGTGGTTTGATAAAACGAAACTTCCACTGCCTCTCGGCGTTAATTCCATTCACAGAAAATTTAAAGAAGATATGACACACATATCAAACACACTAAAAAACAGTATTCTTTATTCACTAAACCACAGGAAAGAGGCTGTCGAGTATGCACTAAACTTTGCAAGGGGTATGGATATAAACCTTGCTGATGAATTTGTCGGTATGTATGTAAATGAGCTTACCGTTGACATGAGAGAAAATGGACTGAAAGCCTGCAAACTCCTTCTAACGGAAGCTTACGATAAAGGCTTGATAGATAAAAACCCGGAGATTGATCTTGTCTGAAAAAGATAGAATTGATTCTACAAATATAGGAGATTTGATACCGGTATACCTAAAAGCTGCAGAAAAAGGGGATGTGTTTGCAATAAGAAGCTTAGGTGATGTGTTTTATCTTGGTCTTCTCGGTGAAAAAGACTATTCCAAAGCCGTATTCTGGTATTCCAAAGCTGCAGAGAGTAATGATGCGGTTTCCATGAACAGACTTGCAAGTATTTATCTCGAAGGAAAACCGTCTCCAAAAGATATAAACAAAGCAGAAGAATTACTAAAAAAAGCTGCGGAATTGGGAAATAGCGGTGCAATGAATAATCTTGGATTGCTCTACAGAGAAGATGCCTACGGAAAACAGGATATAAAAAAAGCTGAAGAGTGGTTTGTTAAGGCAAAAGAAAAAGGAAGCGACCTTGCCCTGTTTCATCTTGGTGTCTTATACTTTGATTTGGATAGGCTTGATGAAGGGTTTGACTTAATTGAACAGTCCATAAAAAAAGGCAACACAAAAGCCATGCTGTTTGTGGGTGCAATATACTATACAGGGAACAAAGTTGAAGTTGACAAAAAAAAGGCATTTCACTATTTTGGGCTTGCAGCAGAAGAAGACGATATAGACGGTCTAAACTCTGTTGCCTATATGCTTGAATATGGAGATGGTGTAGAAGAAAATAAGGCAAAGGCAGCCTTTTTTAGAAAACGGGTAAAACAACTAAAAGGCGTATGATATATGATGTTGCTGTGGTTGGAGCAGGGGCTTGCGGACTGACCACAGCAATCTTTTTAAATTCTAAAAAAACCATACTATTTGATTCCAAAACAGGCGCTGCAAAGCTTTCAATTACCGGCAACAACAGATGCAACATAACAAATCTCACCGATTTTGACAGCTTTTTTGATAATTACAAGCCAAACGGACAATTTTTAAGAAACTCATTGTCATCGTTTTCACAAAGCGATTTAATTAAGTTTTTAAAAAGCCTAAAAATTAAAACAAAGACAGTAAAAAATCGTGTTGTCTTGGAAAATTCAACATCAAAGGAATTATCCGACAAAATCCTTAAAACAGCCGTAAAAAAAACTTTGTTTTTTCCAAATACACCCATTGTTGATATGAAACAAGACAATGAACTGTTTATTTTAAAAACAAAAAAAACAACATATAAATCAAAATTTGTGGTTTTGGCATGTGGTGGCATGAGTTACCCACAAACAGGTTCAAACGGTTTATGTTACAAAACAGCAGCAAAAATAGGACACACTATAATAAAACCTGCACCATTTGAGGTGCCGTTTTGTTCTGAAAATACAAAAAATCTACAAGGTTTATCTTTTTCCAATGTTGAACTAACTCTCAAAATAGACAAAAAGAAAATAAAAACAAAAGGTGATATAATATTTACGCACTTTGGAATAAGCGGACCAGCCATCCTAAAATTATCTGAAAATGATTTTAAAAATGCAGAATTAATAATCAAACTAATAAATAAAGACGAAGATGAAATAAAACAACGCCTTTTGAATTATAAAGGTAAAGCAAAAAACCTCATCAAAAAGTTTTTGTCTGTTCGCTTTGTAGATAGTAATATTAAAACAGAAAAATATGCAAAAGAATTATCTAAAAAAGACATCAATCAAATATTGGATACAATTTTCAGATTTTCTATGGATGTAAAAAAGTGCTCATTTGATAGAGCATTTGTAACAAAAGGCGGTGTATCGCTCAAAGAGATAAATCCAAAAACAATGGAATCAAACATAATCAAGAATTTGTTTTTCTGCGGCGAAATTATGGATATTCAAGGCTCTATTGGAGGTTTTAATCTTCAAGCTGCATTCTCTACAGGGTTTTTGACTGCAAAAACCATCAACGCCCGTATAAATAATAACAGGCACTGATGGTTATTTTATAATTAGATTGCGCTTTGAATACGCTCCACAGCCTCTTCAATTCTCGGGTTAGTTATGCTTATTCTAAAATACCCCTCACCTACATCACCAAAACCGTTTCCAGGTGTTACTACAATACCCTTTTCTTCAAGCAGTTTTTTTGTAAATTCAGCAGAGGTGTAACCATTCGGAACCTTAACCCAAAAATAAAAAGTAGCTTTTGGCTCATCAAATTCAAAACTGCCTCTACTTAAGGCTTTAGTCATTTTGTCTTTTCTGTCCTGAAAAATCTTTCTGATTGGCTCATTCAGCTTTTCGGAATTGTTTAGAGCATAAATGCCTGCGACCTGTACAGCTTGAAATATGCCAGAGTCGATATTTGTTTTAACCTTACCGAGCCCATTTATAACCTCCCTGTTTCCAACAGCAAATCCTATTCTCCAACCTGTCATATTAAATGTTTTCGAAAGGGAATGAAACTCTATACCAACATCCTTGGCACCTTCAATTTCAAGAAAACTAATAGGCTTGTAACCATCGTAACAGATTTCTGAATATGCATTGTCGCTTGCCACTATAAAATCATATTTTTTTGCAAGCTCAACAACATCTTTATAAAAATCCTTCTCTGCAACAGCACTTGTCGGATTGTTCGGATATCCTATAAACATAAGCTTGGTTTTTTTCAAAACATCTTCCGGTATTGATGACAAATCGGGCAAAAAGTTGTTTTCTTTTTTTAGAGGCATTCTATAGGACTCACCACCTACAAACATTACACTCACAGGATAAACAGGATATCCAGGGTCTGGAATCAAAGCATAATCTCCAGGATTTATAAAAGCCAAAGGTAAATGAGCTATACCCTCCTTTGAACCAATAAGACTGACTACTTCATCTGTCGGATTGATATCAACACCAAACCTACTTTTATACCATCTTGCAGTAGCCTCTCTAAATTCATACATACCGACATAACTTGGATACTGATGATTTTTTGCATCATATAAAGCCTCTTTTGCAGCATCTATTATTTCTGTAGGTGTTGGTATGTCGGGGTCTCCTACACCTAAATCTATTATGTCAACACCCTTTTTTGCCACATCCTCCTTCAATCTGTCAATTTCTGCGAATAGATACGGCGGTAGCTTTTTAATTCTTTCAGCCATTTCAACCATTTTTATTCCCCCTTTAATTTCATTATATTAGTTTTTTTATTCTATCAATATTGTAGCCTTCTCTCAATATTTTTATTTCTTTATCCGAAAGCTCAACTATTGTTGAAGGAGTATTCTTAACCTTTCCATTCACAATAGAATTTACTCTATTTTTGTAAACATTGGTTATAAATCTTATATTGTTAAGCTCTTTTTTTCCTGATATATTTATACTTGTGGATGTAATGGGAAAATTGGATGTCAGAAACCTTAACAACTTTGTATTTGCTGCCCTGAAAGCTGTCTTATTATCTTTTGTTACATAATCCGGAAAGGCAATTTTTGTTTTTACGACAACGGTTGCATGTGCATGAAGAATGGCATTTAGACAATTTTTATCCAAAAAATCCGAAACAGACATAATAAACTGTGTATCTGCTATAACAATAAAAGGGTTTGTTATGCTTCTTTTTTTGATATTAAAAATTTTCATATTGGCACTTTGGCTGAACAGCGATGCAGACAAACCAAATATTGTAAATGCAGGCAGTATACAAACACCCCCACCTGCCAACTCACGTTTTACGGCTTTGAGTTTTCTTCTATTGTCATCTTTGATTATCATAACAGAAAAATGGGGTGAGTAGTGGGACTTGAACCCACGGCCACCAGGGCCACAACCTGGTGCTCTACCAACTGAGCTATACCCACCACAAGCAAAAAATGGTGAGCCGCGAAGGGATCGAACCTTCGACCAACGGATTAAGAGTCCGTTGCTCTACCAGCTGAGCTAGCGGCCCACGTCAAAAACACAAAGCAAAATATACCCAACAAGCATATCGGTGTCAAGTTAAATTTTAGACACATATACAGCATAAAACTTCAACAAATCAACATATTATTTTGTAAGTACCATTTTTTAGCTTAATGTTTGAAATTACAAACTCTCATCCTATCTTTAATGCAGTTTTTATAACATTGTCAACTTGTCAAGACAATTGATAAATTTAAGTTGACTTATAACACTAAATTAGTATTTTATTTATATAGAACTGTGAACAAGGAGGATTATTATGTCTGATGTTGAATTAAAAATTAAAGGTTGGTGTAAAAATTATCCAGGAGATAGACCCCCGAGATTTTTAAAAGCTTTTTTGCTTCTATTTTTATCAATGAGTGAAGCACACGGTTATGAGCTAATAGAAAAACTTAAAGATATGGGCGTTAAATATGAAACTTACGAGGTTGGATATGTCTACAAAACATTGAGGAATATGGAAAAAGATGGCGTCTTGGAATCAAGATGGAACGTAAAGGAAAAAGGAGCTGCAAAAAGGATATACAGAATAACAGATAAAGGCAAAAAAAATCTTGACAATTGGGTTGACGTCCTAACAAATATTAGAGATAGTATTACAAATTTTTTGGAAGTATACAAGAATCTAAAAAAATAATAATAAATGTATAGAATTAGTATAGATTCATTACGCCCAGATATCATTCTGGGTAAAGCTATAATAAACGATTCGGGTGCCATATTGCTGAATAAAGGGGTTAAACTAACCGAATTCTACATACAAACTTTAGTAAAACTTGGTTATGATTCTGTTTTCATTGAAGATGAAGATACAACAGATATCATTGTCGAAGACGACATAAAAGAACAAACAAGAAGAAAAGCAATAAAACATATTCGTGCACTCTTTTCAATCCCTATAGAGAATGTAAAAGAGGTAAAACGATTTACCATAAATGAAATAAACAAAGAAATAGAAAAGGGGCGTATCAAAGAAAAATTTTCAAATTCAAAGTCTCTAAAAAACATAGCTTCTCTATCAAGTGAGATAGTTGATGAAATTCTTGACAGCAAAATGCTCAGCGGGCTTGTAAGCTTCAAAAGAAAGAGCGACTTTACATACAAACACTGTGTAGATGTAACTGTTCTGTCAATAGCAATAGCTGATAAATTCCTATACGACAGGGATAAACTGACAGAACTTGCAAAGGGCTGCATGCTACATGATATTGGAAGAATGCTTATAGATAAAAATTTGTATGAAGAACCGAGAAAACTAACTAATGAAGAGCTTGAACTAATCAAAACACATCCAACCATAGGACATATAACACTAAAAGATGTAGCAGGCATTGGCATATTGGCATCTCACATAGTATATCAACACCATGAGCAGCAAAACGGTCTTGGATATCCAAGAGGTCTAAAAGGTGACAACAGTATGCCCCTACCAAGAAAAGAGTTAAAAAAGAACTTTATAATGCCTCTTGCAGAGATTGTATATGCGGCAAATATGTATGATGCTCTTGTTTCTCCAAGGGCATATAGAAGTGCATACACACCAGATCAGGCTTTTTTTATTATGAAAAGATTGGCGGGAACACACATCAATAAAGAAGTGCTTAAAATGATGTTTGAGGTCATACCGGCATTTCCTGTTGGCACAACAGTGATGATAACAACCGGTAAATTTAAAAACTATATAGGCGTTGTATCAAGAATCAACAAAGAAAATCTGTCAAGACCCATAGTGCGCGTTATGTTTAATGAAAACAGAAAAAAAATAGACCCTTTTGAAATAAATCTCTTATCCAATCAGCATTTAAATATTATGGGTATTTTACTTTAAAGTTTTCTTTCACTGTCTATTATTCCAAAAGCCAAAACAACAACAATCAAAATCGTAATCACTAAAGAGACAGGTATGGAGTGTAGTTTCGGGCCTATGTTATGAGTCAAAATAATACTTTCTCCAATTACAACCGAACTTAAAACCAGACTTATGCCGATTTGTCTTGCTACATACCTGAATGTATTTATCATCTTATCAAAACTTATCAGCTTTGCTTCTATCTTAATATGTCCCTCTTCAAGGGAATCAAGAATTTTTTTTGAGACAATCGGCAGTTTTTTTATTGAAAATAGATAGTTCGGATTCGGCTTTATGAAAACCTTTAAAACATTAAGCGGTGAATAAAATTTTTTTGCGAATTTTCTAAAATAGGGCTTTGCAACATCAACAAAATTAAATTCGGGATAAAAATCACGCCCTACACCATCTGCTATTACAATAGCCCTTAATAGTCTCGACGAACTGCGCTTTATAACTATTTCATGCTTTCTAAGTACGGCAAACACATCCTTTAAAATCTTAGAAACACTCATACGCTTTAAAGGAAGCGAATGATAAAGTTCTATCAATTCATCAACATCGTTTTTTAAAGCTGCTTTATCGACTGCCTTTTTTGATTGGGCAAAATTATCAATCGAATATATAATTCTATCTGCATCCTTTTCAATAAATCCCGAAATCATTTCAATAAGATTTAGTTTATCTTCATCATTTATTTTTCCGACCATACCGTAATCTATGTAACATATTCTGCCATCTTCCATTATTATAATATTACCGGGGTGGGGGTCGGCATGAAACAAACCAACATCAAATATCTGATACCAAAACACCTTTGCACCGAGAGTGGCAAGATTTTTTAAATCGTATCCGGCTTTTTCAATAGATTCTTTATTTGTTGACTTGTAGCCGAATATATACTCCATCGTAATTATTTTATCTGTTGTGTATTCCCAAAAAACCTCAGGAACATAAACATACTCAAAAGGCTCAAAGTTTTTCTTAAATACCTCAATAAAATGAGCCTCTATCTCATAATCCAACTCCCTTTTTATTGTCTTATCAAACTCTTTTATAAGAGGCACAATATCAAAATGAAAATATTCCTTCACCTTCTTTCTTATAAGCATGCCGAGTTTATTCAAAAGATACATATCGGAATTAATTGTATCTATAATACCGGGTCTTTGAATTTTTACGGCAACATACTGTCCGCTTTTTAATTTTGCCTTGTGAACCTGACCTAACGATGCACTTGCTTCGGGTATTTCTTCAAATTCTTCGAAAATTTCCTCTATATCCTTGTTTAAGCTTTTTTTAATTGTATTTTTTACATCCTCGAATGAAAAAGGTTCTACATTATCCTGAAGATTTTTTAATTCTTCTATGAACGATTGCGGAAGAATACTCTCCTGAGTGCTTAACAGCTGCCCAAACTTTACAAATGTAGGACCGAGCTCTTCAAGCATTCTTTTAAATCTAAACGCAATAGTTGTTTCATCTATTGATGCTTTTTTTCTAAATTTTGTATATTCTACAAATTCACCAAGCCCGTATTTTACAACTATTCTTGTTATCTCATTAAATCTTTTTATTCCTCTTATAACACGTCTTTTAATTGTTTTCTCCCCATCTTGTATAGAGGTTGTGCTCTATTTTCAGCTCATCAAGAATTTTTCCCACAACAAAATCTACACAATCATTGACTGTTTTGGGTTTTGAGTAAAAGCCGACAGAAGGAACAACAACAGAAACATTCAGTCTTGATAGTTTGAGCATATTTTCGAGGTGTATAGCCGATAATGGAGTTTCTCTCGGCACCACAATAAGTTTTCTTTTTTGTTTTATGGAAACATCCGCACATCTTGATACAAGCGTATCACTGTATCCGTTTGCTATTGAAGCCAAAGTTTTCATAGAACACGGTACAACAACACAACCGTCAAGAGTAAAAGAACCGCTTGAAATAGGCGCAAACATATCATTTTCATCAAAAAGCTTAACATCAAATTTTTTTATAAAACTGTAAAAGTCAATGCCTGTCTCATATAAAAATATTTCTTTTGCATTTTGAGTTATGCTGATAAAAAGGTCATTTTCTACGCTTAGGTATTCTATAAGTTTTTTTGCGTATACTGAACCGCTTGCACCGCTTATACCAACGGCTATTTTCATTATTTTACCAGAACCTTTTTATTTCCGACAACCTGTGCAACAACAACCCTGTTTGAATTTATATACTTAATGGGTATCATATCTTTATCAAAACCATTTCGCAAAGCCTTTGCAACTGTGCTTATTTTAATGGCATTTTCAACAACACTAACACTGACAATATCTCCCCTCTTTACAAGAAACGGCTTTTTTGTGTTTAATGATGTAAAAAATTGACCCTTTCTAATATCTACAGTTGCAACACAGCCAATTATTGCATCGTTTGTTTTTAAAACAGGTTTGTTTGTGTTTTTTGTTATTTTTACAAATTTGAGTTCATTTGGCTGTATAATTTCTCCTCTTCTTATATCCATACTGGCAACAGGCAAAATATCGGATATTCTGCTTTTTGCACTTATGCCTATATTTCTAAAAAATTTCCCATTTTCATAAAGAGATAGAACAATCCAAACAAACTGTCCGCTTTTTTTTATACTTTTAACTTTAAAGCTGTACTCCGCATAAGGTACAACAACAGGCATTGCAGAAACAATTGTTATATTGTTTAAACCTGTAAGTTTCTTTATGAAGCTTTCTTTAATATAAAGTGGTTTTCTTTTGACAATAGATTTTTTGCGGCAAATTTTGAGATTTTTAAAACCCTTGTTTTTCAAAAGAGAACTTAAATATCTGTCATTTACTATAAGGCTGCTGTTTATGTAGGGAGCATTGGCTATATAGAAATTTTTCAGATTTTTTGGATATTTTTCAGCAATATCTTTTAGGTAGATTTTTTTTAAAGATACCAAAGAAAATGGTTTTAATATTATATCGCATGATTTGCTAACGAAAGTTAGCAGGAAAAATATACTAACGCTTAAGGTTATTAGCCGTTTGAAGCATCTCATCGCTTGTCTGTATAGCCTTTGCGTTTGTTTCGTATGCGCGCTGTCCTGCTATCATCTCAACCATCTCCTGAACAACGCTTACATTACTCATTTCAAGTATACCCTGCTCTATTGTTCCAAGACCGTTTGAACCGGGATTTCCAACAGTTGCAGCACCTGATGCATCACTTTCTTGATAGAGATTGTGCCCCAAAGCCTTCAAACCTGCCGGGTTGATGAAATTTGCAATCTGTATCTGTCCAATCTGAGAAGGTGTGCTCTGTCCGGCCTCTAAAACAGATACGGTTCCATCATTTCCTATATTTACACTTACTGTGTCACCGGGTATTGTTATCTCAGGTGAAAGCGGGTAGCCCTCACTTGTTACAATCTTTCCGTTTGCGTCAATCTTAAAAGAGCCGTCTCTTGAGTATGCGATTGTACCATCAGGCATCGTTATTTGAAAAAAACCTTTTCCGGCAATGGCTATATCAAGTGGATTGCCTGTTTCTTTGAAGTTTCCTTGAGAAAAATTTTTTACAACAGCAGCAGGTTTTACACCCAAACCCACCTGAATACCCGTAGGCTCTGATGTGTTTGATGTTGAGGCTACGCCCGCCTCCTTAACCATTTGATAAAGCAAATCCTCAAAATCAGGCCTGCTTCTTTTAAAACCTGCCGTATTAACATTGGCAAGATTGTTTGATATTGTATCTATATTTAACTGCTGCGCCTCCATTCCCGTTGCAGCTGTCCATAGTGACCTAATCATATTTTCCTCCCATACTCTTAAGTGACTTTACTAATATTTTTTACAACATCGCCCATTATTTCATTACCGAGCGAATCAATTACTCTTTGATACCTGTCAAAGGCCCTTTGTGCATCTATCAAATTAACCATCTCTTTCACTATGCTGACATTACTCATCTCAAGATAACCATTCGCAAGTCGATAATTATCAACATTGACTGTTTGTTCATTATTTATAGGCACAAACAGTGTATCGTGTAATTTTTTCAAATTTGCGTAATTCTTAAAATCCCTCACGGCAATCTTGTCTACATTATTTTTATCCACTATAACCGTTCCGTCTTCCCTAATGACAAAATGATTTCCAGTTACATCTATCAAATTTCCGTTTGAGAAATAATTTTCGCCGATAACAGGATAACCTGTTCCTTTTTGAACAAGAATACCGTCTTTGTTTATACTGAATTCACCATCCCTTGTGTATGCTATACCATTTGGTGTTTTTACGAGAAAAAACCCTTTACATTCAATCGAAAAATCAAGTGTATTTCCCGTATGCTTCATCGGACCTTGTGAAAAATCGACATAGTCTTTCTCCATATGCGGTGTAGAATTTTTTGTTTCGTTGATAAAATCTTGAGCCTGTTTTGTATTCGGCGGTATAGGTAAAGCTGCATTCGCCTCACCCCAAATCCTTGACCAGCTTTTTATATTTATTCTTTCTTTTTTAAAACCTACCGTACCCACATTGGCAATATTGCTGGATATATTGTTAACCCTGTTCATTTGAACTATCATAGCACCTGCAGCATCATAAACACCGCTAAACATAAACCCTCCTCATACTCATCATTTAATGTTTAGCAAACAGTGTACCTTTATATGTTGGATTAAAAATATCTATCGGATTTCTATAAAACGATATACTGTCTTTTGTGAATGTTTTTCAACTACAGCCAAAAGAGAATTGTCTTTATTTAAAACTCTATATGTTCCGTATTTAAGAGATTCACAATCAAACAATCTTCCAAAAACAACGCCATTTTTCACCTTTTTTTCAATCTCGGCACTTACCCTTAAAGACGGCAAAAAACTCAAAGCATCATTTATGGAAATCGGTTTAATATTATCACAGCTGTTAGCCGATTCAATGCTAAATGGATAACTAAACACCCTTCTCAAAGAATACACACAACCAAAAACACCGAGTCTCTCCCCGATGTCATTTGCAAGAGATCTTATATACGTTCCTTTGGAGCACTTAACCATAACATCTAAGAAATTACCGTCAAAACCAACAACTTTGATGCCGTGTACAACCACTCTTCTTGCAGGCAGCTCAACATCTTCGTCAGACAAAGTATATTGGTACAATTTCTTACCATTTATTTTTACATTGGAAAAAGGCGGGGCTTTTTGTGTTATCTCACCCTCAAATTCTATCAAAACATCCCTTACTGCATCCAGATTAAGATTAATATTTTCTTTTTTTTCTAAAACATTTCCCTCTATATCATAAGTATCAGTTTTTACACCAAGCTGAATCTTTGCTGTATAAATCTTATATCCGTTTTCAAAGAGGGATAGTATTTTTGTTGCCCTATTTGTTGCACAAACCAATAAACCCGTTGCAGGTTTATCTAAAACACCGGCATGACCTATTTTTTTAATACTAAGTTTTTTCTGAAGTTTTCTTATGACATCGTAGGAGGTTATACCTTTGGGCTTATCAATCAGTATTACAGCATCTTGCATTATTTATGATAAAAAAGAAAAAGCCTCTACTATTTTGCTTTTTGCTTCATTCAGCGTACCTTCAATCTGACCGCCGGCAGCATTTTTATGACCACCGCCACCAAAAGCTGAAGCAGCAATAGTCACATCAACCTTATCTTTTGAGCGCATACTGATTTTAAAAAGATTAGGACCGTCTTCTCTTAGTAAAACACCAACCTCTGCACCGCGAACACTGCGTGCAAAATTTACAAATCCTTCGGTATCCTCTGCACTGGTATTGGTTTTTTCAAACATATCCTGTGTAACATATTCAACAGCAAGCTTCCCGTCGTAATATGTCTCAAGCGTCCCAAGCACAAGACCAAGCAGTTTTAATGTTTTAAATCTGTTCGATTCATAGATATTGTAGGCAATAAACCACGGCTCTACACCTCTTTCGAGCAAATCAGCGGCTATACGCATGGTTTTTGGAGATGTTGAGGAATATCTAAATGAACCTGTATCTGTCAATATACTCAGATATAGATATTGAGATGTTTTTTTTGATATCTCAAAACCGTTTTGCTTGAATAAATCCCACAATATGCACCCCACAGCGGCAGCATCTGCATTTATCAGATTTATTTCTCCAAATAGAGTGTTTGTTTTGTGATGGTCTATGTTTATAAATATTTTGTCTTCAACATAGTCCTTCTGTATACCGCATCTGTCAAGTTCCGCTGTATCAACAGCAATTACAACATCAATATCTTTATCATTTTTAATAGGCTTAATTTTATCATAATCCTCAAGAAACATATAAAGCTGCGGCACATCCGTTGGATTTTCAACATAGACCTTTTTGCCCATTTCACCAAGAAGACTGTACAGCGCCAAAGAGGAGCCTACAGCATCTCCGTCTGGATTTTTGTGTGATACAATTAAAAAACTATTCTGCTTTTTAATAATATCACCTATTTTTTTTATCAGTTCATTCATCTTCAATATCCTTTAAAAGCTTATCAATTTTAAATCCGTAATCTATGGAATCATCATAATAAAAACTCAATGTGGGCATATATCTAAGCCTAACCCTTCCGGACAAACTCTTTCTTATAAAACTCTTTGCCCTATCAAGTGCAGCCATAATTAATTCTTTACTTTTGTTTGTTAGGCTCATTCCAACATAAACCTTAGCATGTTTCAAATCGTCACTCACAACAACATCGGTTAAGGTAACCTCTTTTAACCTATCGTCACCTATCTCAAATTCTATTATATACGATATTGCTTTCTTAAGCTCGCTTGCAACCCTATCTTTTCTTTTGTAAGGGTTGTTCCTTTTTATCATAGAAAGTCCTTTCTGATATTTGTCAGTTCAATATTATAACTATTCTCAAGAAAATGTAATATTTTTTCAAATGTTGATTCAATAATTGCTTTGTTGTTTGATACACAAGCAAAACCCACAGTTGAATAATTTATAATATCATTGCTGTTTACTTCGGATACAGACACATTAAACATTCTTTTTATTTTATCTTTCAAGCTTTTTAGAGTTTTTCTTTTGTCTTTTAATGAAAAAACATCAAACAATCTAAACTCTATTTCCATAATACCGACAAACACTTGTTTTTCGTTTAAAGCTCTCTTTCAATCTTTGTTATTGTATATGCCTCAATACTGTCTCCGGGTTTTATGTCATTGAAACCCTCTACACCGACACCACATTCATAACCCTGCTGAACCTCTGAAACATCATCTTTAAATCTTTTCAGTGAGGCAATCTTACCCTCATATATTATAACGCCTTCCCTTAAAATCCTTATCATTGCATTTCTTGTAATTTTACCATATGTAACATAGCAGCCTGCAACAACACCAATTTTTGGAACTTTAAACGTGTCTCTGATTTCGACCCTTCCGAGAATCTCTTCCTTTTCTTCGGGTGAAAGCAGTCCGGATAGTGATTTTTTTACATCCTCTATGATGTCATAAATAACCTTATATGTCCTAATATCAACATGTAAATCCTTTGACATCTTAAAAGCTTCCTGAGTTGGTCTTACATTAAACCCAACAATAATAGCATTTGACGCCTGAGCCAAATCTATATCTGTCTTGGTAATAGCACCAACAGCTGAATGTATAATCTTTACAGACACCTCATCTGTTGCAATCTTTGCAACTGCCGATGAAATAGCCTCAATAGAGCCAAATACGTCTGTTTTTAAAATAATCGGGAGCTCTTTAATTTCTCCTTCTTCAATTTTTTCAAAAATATTTTCAAGACTTAAACCTTTTTTATTCAACATGGCTTTTTTAAGCTCTTCTTGGCGTGATTGAGCAATATCTTTGGCAGCCTGTTCATTCCTTACTGCAATAAGAGTATCTCCGGCTTCCGGAACACCGTGTAAACCTATAATCTCAGCAGCAAACGAAGGACCAACTTTTTTAATCTTTTTTCCCCTGTCATCCATCAAAGCCCTAACCTTACCAAAATGTGCACCTACTATAAAAGCATCGCCTTGATTAAGTGTTCCTTCTTTAACAACAACAGTTGCAACAGCGCCCCTATTTTTATCCAATTTAGCCTCAACAACTACAGCTTTTGCTCTTTTGTTCGGGTTTGCTTTAAGTTCCATAACCTCAGCCTGCAGCAAAATACTCTCAAGCAGCTCATCAATACCTATCTTCTTCTTTGCACTAACATTAACAAATATGTTTTCACCGCCCCAATCTTCCGGGACTATATTGTAATTTGCAAGCTCCTGCTTTACCTTATCTGGGTTTGCATTGGGTTTATCTATCTTATTCACAGCAACAACAACAGGCACTTCAGCAGCCTTTGCATGGTTTATAGCCTCAACTGTTTGAGGCATAACACCATCGTCAGCTGCAACAACCAGAACAACAATATCTGTAATTTGCGCACCCCTTGCCCTCATTTTTGTAAAGGCTTCATGTCCGGGTGTATCAAGAAATGTTATATATCTGTCTTTTATTTTTACAGAGTATGCCGCTGTATGCTGAGTTATACCACCTGCTTCTTTTGATGCAACATTTGTTTTTTTAATGACATCTAAAATAGAGGTTTTTCCGTGATCAACATGCCCCATAACAGTAACAATGGGTGGTCTTTCAACTAACTCTTCTTCGCTATCCTCTATATCCATAAGCTCTTCTATAACGCCTTCACTTTTTTTAAGGCTTTCTTCATTTATTTCAAAACCATACTCTTCTGCTAATATCTTTGCAGCGTCAAGGTTAATTATGTCGTTCTTTCTTGCCATAATTCCAAGCTGAAACAATTTTGATAAAATATCCGAAAAATCAACATCCATTGTGTTTGCAAATTCGAAGACGGTCATCCCCTCTTTAAA
Organism: Desulfurellales bacterium; assembly: GCA_027014115.1. Taxonomy (GTDB): domain Bacteria; phylum Campylobacterota_A; class Desulfurellia; order Desulfurellales; family Hippeaceae; genus JALWEJ01. The sequence goes on along the minus strand of JALWEJ010000079.1, from coordinate 56,316 downwards.
GTTTATAATGTTGCTGTCCTGCTCTTCCTCTTTTGCACCTTTTTCGGCCTTTTTATACTTTTTTCTTCCTTTTAGCTTTTGAGGGGTTACAGACTCTATAAATTCCTCTTTTCTAAATCTACCCTTATGTTTCTTTTGCTGACTATCTTTTATGTTTTTCTCTTTGGGTTTTTCTTTTGTTTTTTCTTCTTTTTTTACCGGTTGTTTTTCTTTATGCTTTTCCTTAATCTGTTTAATCATCTCTTTTCTTGATTTATTCCACTCTTCTATAAACTTTTCGGCAACCTCTTCCTCTATTCCGCTAAAATTGCTTTTTGCCTCTATATTCATATCATTTAACTTCTTTATGACAACACTGCTTTTCGTATTCAGTCTTCTTGCTATCTCATAAACCCTTAACTTACCCATCTGCAACCTCCACAAACATCAAACAGAAACATCGCTATCGGCCAAAAATTCATCGGCAACAACATCACCGTCTATTCTATCAGAATTTTTTATAATATCTATATTATATCCGGTTAATTTAGCTGCCAATTTTGCATTAACACCGGCTTTTCCTATTGCCATAGAGTATTCCTCATCCTCTACATACACCTTTGCCCTTTTCAAATCCTCATCTATATCAACAGATATAACCTTCGCAGGTGACATTGCATTTCTGATATATATGGACGGATTTGCACTCCACTTAATGACATCAATTTTTTCATCACCGAGCTCCTTTACAATTGCTGCAATTCTTACACCCTTGGAGCCAACACATGTGCCTATGGGGTCTATACGTGAATCTTTGGAGTATACGGCAACCTTTGTTCTTCTTGAGGGTTCTCTTGCAACAGCCTTTATCTCCACACTACCGTCTTTTACCTCAGGCACCTCTTTTTTAAATAATTCCTTAACAAATCCAGGGTGTGTCCTTGAGAGAATCAACTTAACGCCTTTGGCTTCTTCCAAAACCTCAAGAACATATGCTCTAACATTTTCTCCAACCACATATTTATCATTAATGCCCTGTTCTTTTTTGGGTAGTATGCCTATTGCGTTTTTAAAATCAACAATAACATCGTTATATGCCCCGATACTCCAAACCTCTCCCACTATTATACTGCCAATATAGTGCTTATACTCTTCGTATGCAGTATGTTTTTCAACATCTCTAAATAATTTGGATATAACATTTTTTATAGAGGTAACAGCAATCCTGCCAAGACTCTTTGCATCTATTTTATCTTCTACAATGTCGCCTATTTTAGCATTTTCATCTATCAAAAGCGCATCTTTAAGCGATATCTCTTTATCGTTCTTTGGTTTTTTTGCAACTGTCTTACCCACATAAACATCAAATATCTCATTTTCTATACTGACATCCACTCTCAAAGGAACATCGTCTCCGTATTTTCTCAAAATAGCAGTTTTCATTGCATCTGATAAAGACATCAAAACCCTCTCCAATGGTATATCATGCTCCTTTGATATCTGTTTTGCTATATTAAAAATCTCGCTCATTACTACCTCCTAAACCTCATCTATTCTCGCTTTTTTAATATTGTCCAATTTTATTTCAACACTTTCTCCATTATTTTCACTCAAAATTATCATATCATTTTCAAATGATGATAAAATACCTCTAAATACTTTACTTTCACCTACCAACCTGTGTGTTCTAATATAACATTTTTTGCCTACTGCCGATAAAAAATGCTCTTTTTTTCTCAGCTTTCTATTTATACCGGGACTTGATACCTCAAGAACATAAGAACTCGGAAAAGGATCATTCACATCAAGCATAACACTTACATTTCTGCTTACATTTTCACAATCCTCAACGGAAACATATCCAGAATCTTTTTCTATGAATACAGTAATCTTTGAGTTACTATATTCCATATCATACACCTTCAACCCAAGTGATTCAACTATTAAAATAATATCCTCTTCGGTTTTTTTATCTAAGCTCATAATTTATACCCTTTAATTTGTATAGTTTAAACCTTAAAAACCTTTGTTTGTGTTAACAGCCTTAAGAGTATTGTAAAGCAGCATAGCTATTGTCATAGGACCTACACCGCCAGGAACCGGGGTTATATGGGAAACTTTTTTGGAAACATTCTCAAAATCCACATCACCAACTACCTTATCACCTACTCTGCTTATCCCAACATCAATAACTATACTTCCCTCTTTTACCATATCAGCTGTGATTAAATTTGGCTTACCTACAGCAGATATAACGATATCTGCATTAAGCGTTTTTTCTTTTAATTCTTTTGTGTATACATGGCATATTTCCACAGTAGCATTGACATTTAAAAGCATGGATGCCATAGGTTTTCCTGTTATATTGCCCGCACCGACAATTACAGCATCCTTTCCTTTAAGCTCTATGTTGTATTCTTCGAACAGCTTCATAATACCATAAGGAGTGCATGAATAATAAAGAGGATATCCCCTTACCAGCCTTCCTATATTGTAAGGATGAAATCCGTCTATATCTTTTTTGTAGTCGATTGATTCTATAATCTTTTCTTCGTTAATATGTTCTGGAAGCGGCAGCTGCACCAAAATTCCATGTACCATAGGATTATCATTCAACATTTTTATTACGCTTATAAGTTCGTTTTCAGAAATTTCAGCCGGCATCCTGTGGTTTATTGAATATATACCCACATCTTCGCAGGCTTTTGTTTTCATATTAACATATAGCTGACTTGCCGGATTATCACCAACAAGTATAACAGCCAAACCGGGTATCACACCCTTTTGTTTTAGTTGAGAAACCTCTTTTTTTATATATTCTCTAATTTTTTTAGATAAAGCTTTGCCGTCCAACAATATCATCTTTCTAATCAATTCTCCTTAAATAGCCTTTTCTATTCTTGTTACAATAGAACCGTTTTTAAATATTGTCACATCACCTGTTGATTCAGATATAACTATGCTTACGGCATTCGTAATGGATGTTATGGCAACAGCAGCCATATGTCTTGCACCAAGCCCCTTTGGTAAATCCTCAGATACAGATGACGATACGGATATATATGCACCAGCTGCTTCAACAACCCCATCTGAATTTATAACAATTGCGCCGTCAAGTAAACTAAATTCTTTCAGTGTATCATCCAGATTAGCCTTTAGTATATTTCTTTCATCGGGTTCATATCCTTTGAACGGATTAAAAATCATCTGTTTTGTATTTTCCAAAACCTGCTCTTTATCACCCAAAACAAATATACCGCCGACGCTTTTCCCTTCCCTTCCTTGATTAGCAAGCTCTAATGCCACCCTTAATATTCTTTCAAAAACTTCGGGTTTTACCGATTTTCCCAAGTCAATATCACCTTTAAAACTCAAAAGTTCCTTCTCTTTGGATATATCTATAAAAATAGCTGTGTCTATTGCATCGCTTATACCTGTTAAAGCTATAAGATTTTCATCTTTTGTAATAATACCTGATGATACACACATCATCAAGGCAATTTTAATTTTGTTGATTCTATTGAATGTAACAGACGGAGAAAAAACTACGTTGCCTATTTTCTTTATCTTCTCTATTGTTGCTTCGTCTTTATCGTCCTCTTGTAAAACTATTATTTTCTTTACATCGTTATTGGAAAACTCTTCATCAAAAATATATTCCTCAACATCCCTATAATAAAAAAGCACAGAAGTATGCTCAACAATCTTTGCAAGCTCAAAAGCATGCTTTAATATAAATCTATTCGCTTCTATTATCCTTTTCCTCTTTGTTTTTATTCTTTTTCAAAGACACATCAAACACAAAATCCGGGCAGTGGAGAGCTGCACCGTCACCGCTTGAATAGCGTTTTTTACATGTAGCTCTCCATGCACATGCAGCACAAGAAACCTTTTTATCTTCCATCTTACATTAACATCAGCGCCTTATTTATAGCATCAAGATAAGCCTTAGCCGATGCTTCAATAACATCTGTCGATGTTCCTCTTCCGAGAATGGCTTTATCCAAATCCGCAAAATAGACCTTCACGGAAACCTCTCCCACAGCATCTTTTCCTTCGGTTAGAGCTTGAATGTCATAGTTCATCAATTTACCCTTTACATACGTAATTCTCTCCAAAGCCTTAAATGTTGCATCAACAGGACCATCACCCAAAGCGGCATCCTCAAACTCTTCTCCGTTTTTGACAAGTTTCATTGTAGCTGTAGGCGAAGCGGCATTTCCTGCCACAACTTGAAGAGAAACAAGCTCATAAACCTGAGGTGTAAGCTTAAATTGATCTTCAATCAAGGCTCTTAAATCCTCATCATAAATTTCTTTTTTCTTATCTGCAAGTTTTTTAAATTCCTCAAAAATGACGCCAATTTGTTCTTTCGATAGATTGTATCCAAGCTCTCTTAATCTTTCTTCAAGACCGTGTTTACCCGAATGCTTACCTAAAACAAGTTTATTTGTATCAATTCCTATATCTTCCGGTTTCATAATCTCATATGTTCTTTTTTCTTTAATAACACCGTCTTGATGTATTCCTGCTTCATGAGCAAAAGCATTTTTACCCACTATAGCCTTGTTTCTTTGAACCCTAATACCTGTTAACTTACTGACAAGTCTGCTTGCTCTGTATATTTCCTGAGTATTTATTCCTGTTTTACATCCTTTGTAAAAATCAGCCCTCGTCTTTAGAGCCATTGAAATCTCTTCCAATGCGGCATTGCCAGCTCTTTCCCCAAGTCCGTTTATTGTACATTCAACCTGATTAGCACCCGCCAAAACAGCAGATAAAGAATTTGCAACAGCCATACCGAGGTCATTATGACAGTGAACACTAACAACAGCTTTATCGATATTGGGAATATTATTCATAAGATAGGCAATCAAATCATAATACTCCTGAGGTGTAGTATAGCCAACAGTATCTGGAACATTTATTGTTGATGCACCGGCATCTATTACCTTTTCGAATATTTTGCAAAGATAATCCCAATCACTGCGCGTAGCATCCTCGGCTGAAAATTCCACATCTTCTGCATAATTTCTTGCAAGTTTAACAGCATCTACAGCAGCATCAATTACTGCATCGTAACTCATTTTAAGCTTCTTTTCAACATGGATAGGACTTGTTGCTATAAATGTATGTATCCTTTTTCTCTCGGCATTCTCCAAAGCTTTTGCCGCAGCCTCTATATCGCCTTTTACAGCCCTTGCAAGTGATGCTATTACAGGTTTTTTAACCTCTTGTGCAACTTTTGATATGGCATCCAAATCACCAGGAGATGCAGCAGCAAAACCAGCTTCGATTACATCAACCCCCAAAACCTCAAGCTGTTTTGCTATTACCAACTTTTCCTCTGTATTTAGACTTGCACCCGGAGACTGCTCACCGTCTCTCAGTGTAGTATCAAATATTATTATTTTTCTTTCGCTCATACCTCACACCCCCTTTAATTCTAATTAGAATTTTATACATATATTCACATGGACCAGAAAGCATATACAAAATGGCACAAGCCGGAATAAATATATACGGCTTAAACACCAGAAGCGACAAAAGCAGAATAATAAACGCAAATGTCCTTATAGAGATTCTCTGGTTTGTACTTTTGCTTTTCAGACTTCTGTATTTTAATGTGCTAATCATCAAAAAAGCAAGAACATAAACAGTAATTAAAAATAAAACATCAAATCTATGTGAATCCAAACCGTATTTTATAAAGATTAACACCAAACTTGCCACAACAGCGGCACCACCCGGTATAGGCAAACCCATAAAACTATCCCTATGAGATGTTTGTATATTAAAACGTGCAAGCCTTAAAGCACCTGTTAAAAGGAATAAAAAGGATGCAATAATCCCAAGTCTTCCAAAATCTCTAAGCACAAAAGCATATACCAAGAAAGCAGGTGCAACACCAAAACTTATCAAATCACTCAAAGAATCATACTCAACGCCAAATTCACTCTCTGTATGCGTCAATCTGGCAACCTTGCCATCCAAATTATCAAACAAAACAGCAAAAATAACAGCCCATGCACTAACGGTAAAATTCCCGTTATGTGCAGCCAAAATACTATAAAAACCAGCAACTATATTCGCCGTTGTAAACAGGTTTGGCAGTATATAAACAGCTCTTCTATTCTTTTCAATCATTTAAAAACACCTAAGATACTCTCCCCGGCTTTTACCTTCTCGTTTAGATTAACAAACTCGTGTATATCTTCTTCTATATATACATCAAGTCTTGAACCAAATCTAATAAGACCTATTATCTCTCCCTTTTTTAGTTTATCGCCAGGTTGTTTGTAACTTACTATTCTTCTTGCAATAAGTCCGGCTATCTGAACAACAACAATTCTTCTCCCACTTCTCCCCTCAATCAAAAAGGCATTCTGCTCATTATCCATTGAGGCTTTTTCCCTATATGCAGGCAAATATTTTCCTTTATTGTAAACAGTATCCAAAACCTTACCATTCAAGGGAGATCTATTAACATGAACATTAAAAAGAGACATAAAAATACTGATGCGTTTCACATCTTTTTTAAAAAAATATCTTTCATAAGCATCATCTTTTGATATCACAACACCGTCTGCAGGACTCATTATGGCATGCTTCATAACAGGTGTATTTCTCGATGGATTCCTAAAGAAAAAGGTGCTGAATGCACCAAAACCAAAACTCAAAGCGAATAATAACTTTGATTTTCTGTATAAAAGCAAGGAGGAGGCAAAGCCTCCTACAATAAACGGTAAGCCTTCTTTGACTATAAAATCATTTTCTTTTGTTTTCATTCTCTAATTTTTATCCTCATCTACAGCTTTTGATTCTTTAATCCAAGGCATCATAGCCCTCAGCCTTTCACCAACTATCTCTATAGGGTGTTCTCTATCTTTCTGCAGCAGGGCATTAAACATAGGTCTGTTTGATTTATTCTCCAATATCCATTCTCTTGCAAAGCTTCCATTTTGTATCTCTTCCAGAATTTCTTTCATTCTCTCTTTTGTGCCTTCATCGATAACCCTCGGACCTCTTGTTACATCACCGTATTTTGCAGTATTGGATATAGAATATCTCATATCATATATTCCACCCTCATACATCAAATCAACAATAAGTTTCAGCTCATGAAATGTTTCAAAATAAGCCATCTCCTCGGGATATCCTGCCTCAACAAGCGTCTCAAATCCGGCTTTAACAAGAGATGTTACACCACCACACAAGACAGACTGCTCACCAAACAGGTCAGTTTCTGTCTCATCTTTAAATGTTGTCTCGATAACACCAGCCCTTGCTCCACCGTTTGCTGCTGCGTAACTTAGTGCAAGCTGTTTTGTATTTCCCGAATAGTCCTGGAAAACAGCTATAAGCATGGGTACACCGCGGCCTTTTTCATATTCTCTTCTAACCAAATGACCAGGACCCTTTGGCGCTATCATCATTACATTAATTGTTTCTTTTGGAACAATCTGTCCGTAATGAATATTAAAACCGTGTCCAAATGCTATTGTATCGCCATCTTCAAGATAGGGCTCTATTGATTTCTTATAGATATCAGCCTGTTTTTCATCGGGAGTTAAAATCATAATAACATTAGCCCATTTGGCTGCATCTTGAGTTTCCATAACTTTTAATCCGGCTTTTTCAGCCTTTTCCCAAGAACTTGAACCTTTTCTTAAACCAACAACAACGTCACATCCAGAGTCTTTCAAGTTATTTGAATGGGCATAGCCCTGTGAGCCATAGCCTATAATTGCAACCTTCTTGGAATTTATCAAGGATAAATCCGCATCCTTTTCATAATAAACATTTAAAGCCATTAAAAACCTCCTACTTTTTCTTCTCTCTTATCATAGCTACTTTTCCTGTTCTTGCAAGCTCTTTTATTCCAAGCGGCTCAAGTAAACTTAAGATTGCATCTATTTTATTCGAATCACCGGTTACCTCAACAGTATAAGAATCGGGTGAAACATCCACAACTTTGCCTCTAAATATGTCAATAATTCTCAAAACCTCAGCCCTTGTTCCCAAATCCGTATGCATTTTAATTAAAGCCATCTCTCTTTCAACAAAAGGAACATCACCATATTCTGTCACCTTCACAACATCAATAAGCTTATTCAGCTGTTTTCCAATCTGCTCCAAAATCACTTCATCACCCTCGGTGACAATAGTCATTCTCGATAGATTCATTTCATTTATGGGTGCAACATTCAAACTTTCTATATTATATCCCCTTGCTGAAAAGAGGTTTGCAACTCTTGATAAAACACCGGATTCATTCTCTACAACAATAGAAAAAATTCTTTTCATTTCATTAACTCCTTAAACCGAACTATATTAAGTCAAAAGCATATTGCTAATTGGAGCACCAGCTGGAACCATTGGATAAACATTCTCTTCCCTGGCAATCACGGCATCCAAAATATATGGTCCTGTATGGTCTTTCATTTCAAGAAGGGCTTCTTCAACTTCCGATTTTTTCGTAATTCTTCTTGCCTTTATACCGTAGCTCTCAGCAAGTTTTACAAAACTCGGCTGAACCTCTATATTTGTTGCTGCGTATCTTCTGCCATAAAACAGATCCTGCCACTGTCTAACCATACCCAAAAATCCGTTGTTTAGAATAATTACCTTAACAGGTTTATCATATGCAATAAGCGTTGCAAGTTCCTGTTCATTCATCTGAAAGGAACCATCACCCGCAAAAACATAAACAGGTTTATCCGGATTTGCAAATTGAGCCCCGATACCGGCTGGGAATCCAAATCCCATTGTACCAAGACCACCCGATGTCAGCAGTCTTCTTGGCTCTCTAAATGTGTAAAATTGAGCAACCCACATCTGATGCTGACCAACCTCTGTGGATATTATAGGGTCGTCGTCCTTTGTTATCTCGGCCAATTTTTCTATTACATATTGGGGCAAAATCTGCTCCTCTTTTTCATTATAAGCAAGTTTGTGCTCATTTTTCCACTTATTGATTTGTGTAAGCCATGGCTTCCTAACTTCATCCCAATCAACGCTGTTATATTCATCAAACATAGGCAACATTTCTTCTAATACTATTTTTGCATCACCCACAAGAGGATAGTCTACATGTATATTTTTGCTAATACTTGTAGGATCTATATCTATGTGAACAACTTTTGCATTAGGTGCAAACTCGGATACCTTTCCTGTTATCCTATCGTCAAATCTTGCACCCACAGATATCAACAAATCACAATATTGAATTGCCATATTTGCTCTGTATGTACCGTGCATTCCAGCCATACCCAAACTCAATTCATCATCCTCAGGATATGTTCCTATACCCATAAGTGTTGTAAATACAGGAATTCTTAGCTTTCTAGCAAGTTTTATCACCTCTTTGTGGGCATTGGATGTAATAACACCTCCGCCAACATATAACAGAGGTTTTTTTGCTTTGGCAATAGCATTTGCAACTTTTTTAATCTGTTTCAAGTTGCCGTGATATGTAGGATTATAGCCCCTAAGGTGAATCGTCTCAGGATATGAAAACTTAGCTTCTGTTACCTGAACATCTTTTGGAAAATCGATTAAAACAGGTCCAGGTCTTCCTGTTGTTGCTATATAAAAAGCTTTTTTTATTGTGTATGCCAACTCTTTAACATCTTTTACAAGGAAATTATGTTTTGTGCAGGAGCGTGTCATTCCAACTATGTCTGCCTCTTGAAATGCATCATTTCCGATTAAGATTGTAGGAACCTGCCCTGTAAATACAATCAAAGGAATGGAATCCATATGAGCTGTTGCTATGCCTGTTATACCATTTGTAGCACCAGGTCCGCTTGTTAAAAGTGCAACACCAGGTTTTCCTGTGCTTCTTGCATAACCGTCGGCAGCATGCACAGCAGCCTGTTCATGTCTTGTTAAAACAAACTTAACATCATCTTGTTTATACAATTCATCATGCAAATCTATAATAGCACCGCCGGGTATACCGAATATGTATTCCACATTTTCTTTTTTAAGGCTTTCTATGAAAATTTGAGCCCCTTTGAGTTTCATTTGACCTCCTTTAGATAAGGTATAATTTAAGCGTTGTTTTGAAAGCTCCCCCGTTTAATTGAGAAAGGATTATATACATTGAATAATTCAAATCAAGCAAAAAATTAAAAAGGGGTTAATATAACCCCTTAAACAAAAAGAGAGTGGTTTAATCTCCGTTTCCGTTTTCCATTTTTTCTCTCAATTCCTTCAATTTATCAAGAACAGTTGCATCTTCAAGCGTTGAGATATCCTGTTTTATTTCGTTTCCTGCTGCTATATCTTTAAGCAGTCGTCTCATAATTTTTCCCGAACGAGTTTTTGGTAAGGAATCTGTAAATATTATCTCTTGTGGTTTGGCTATTGATCCAATCTCTTTTTGAACATGTTCTCTTAATTCCCTTACAAGTTCGTCATGCCTTGTTTTGTCAGCACTATCTTTTAAAACAACGAATGCTACAATAGCCTCTCCTGTTATCTCATCAGGCCTTCCGACAACAGCCGCCTCAACAACACATTCATGAGAAACAAGAGCACTTTCAACCTCCATTGTGCCAATTCTATGGCCGGAAACATTCAAAACGTCATCAACCCTACCCATTATCCATATATAATCGTCCTCATCTTTTCTTGCACCATCACCCGCAAAGTAGTATTTTCCATTAAATCTTGACCAATAGGTTTCCTTATATCTTGTATCATCTCCCCAGATTGTCCTAAGCATCGAGGGCCACGGTTTTGTAATAACCAAAAAACCACCTTTATCGGGATTGTTAACAGGATTTCCTTCATTGTCAACAACCTCGGCAAAAATACCTGGAAGAGGTTGTCCTGCTGAACCCGGCTTTGCAGGTAGAACACCGGGGACTGTCGTTATCATATGACCGCCAGTTTCGGTTTGCCACCATGTATCTACTATAGGACAATTTTCATTTCCTATATATCTGTAATACCACATCCATGCCTCAGGATTAATAGGTTCACCAACCGTTCCAAGCAATCTCAAAGATGATAGATTATGTTTTGCAACCCAGTCATTACCGAGCCTCATAAGAGCCCTTATTGCAGTTGGAGCAGTATATAATACATTTATGGAGTGCTTCTCAACAAGTTCCCACCACTTAGCCGGTGTAGGATATGTTGGAACACCCTCATACATAACACTTGTAGAACCCATAGCCAATGGTCCATAAACAGTATAGGAATGACCCGTAATCCATCCTATATCTGCCGTACACCAAAATGTATCTTCATCTTTAATATCAAATACCCATTTCATTGTAAGCATAGTCCACAAAAGATAACCTGCTGTCGAATGAACAATACCCTTAGGTTTTCCCGTTGAGCCGGATGTATATAGAATAAACAAAGGGTCTTCTGCATTCATTCTTTCTGGTTCGCAGTATATGCTTGCATAGTCTTCGTCACTCATCAAATCGTGGTACCAAAAATCCCTTAAAGGCTTCATGTGCACATCTCTATCTATATGCCTAATTGTAACAATATAATCGACCTTATGCTCAATGCCGTTAACAGCATTATCAACTCGGCTTTTTAAAGGAATAGATTTTCCGTTTCTGTATCCGCCATCTGCGGTAATGACAACTTTAGGTTTTGCATCCTCTATTCTATCCCTTAGAGATTCAGCCGAAAATCCGCCAAATACAACAGAATGAACAGCACCTATTCTTGTACAGGCAAACATAGCAACAGCAGCCTCTGGAATCATAGGCATATATATAACAATCCTATCACCTTTTTTCACACCAAGCGTTTTTAAAACATTGGCAAACTTGTTGACCTCAATATATAACTCTTGATAAGTCATTATTCTTGTGTTGCCATTTTCACTCTCCCAAATTATGGCGGCTTTGTTTTTTCTCCAGGTCTTCAAGTGTCTATCCAGGCAGTTGTATGAAACATTTAATTCTCCATCTTCAAAAAACTTGTAAAATGGAGAATTAGAATCATCTAAAACTTTTTTAAAAGGTTTGAACCACTCAATCTTTTTTAAAGCAAAATGTCTCCAAAACCCCTCATAATCCTTTTTAACCCACTCCCTCAGATTGTCTAGCTCATCTTTGTCTATATTGCTTTTTTGAGCAAAATCAATAGGCGGTTGAAATACTCTGGTCTCATTTAGTTTGGATTCAATTACGTCACCCATATTAAACCTCCCCCTTATTATTTGACAATTATATAGAGTTAAGCGAGATAATAACAATTCCGTTAGATATTGTCAAGTATTATATATAACTTTATATATACTAATTAAGCTTTTAAATAGTTGTTAATATTTAAATTAAAATTTCTTTACTATTACCACAATTCTTCTGTTAACAGGGTCCTGAGGACTTGTTCCAGGCATAGGCCTGGTGTCAGCATATCCTATTACACTGTCAAATCTATCCTTTGAAACGCCATTTACTTCAAGTTCTCTGCGCGTCTCATTTGCTCTCATTGTAGATAAATCCCAATTGGATAAATTGCTGTCTTCATAAGCAATAGAATCAGTATGTCCCTCTATAACAATTTTATTTGATATGTTTTTAAGCTCTTTTGCAACAATATCCAAAATCTCTTTTGCATAAGGTTCAAGCTTTGCAGAACCCGGTAAGAACATAGGTTTATTGTTTTTATCAAAAATAACAATCCTTAACCCATCCTCTGTGATTTCCATTTTTATCTGGTTTTTGTATCTCAACAGCTGCTTGTTGTGCATAATTGTTTGTTTGATTTTCATCATTATGCTGTACAACCTAACTGTATTTTTTTGCCTGCTTGTACCTCCACCTGTATTCTTCATTACTTTTGGTATCAATCCTCTTCCGTGTATAGTTTTTTCTTTTTTAACGGTGGGCAGCGGCATCTCCGGTATTCTTGTCGATATAGTTAAGCTCTTTGAACCAACATCAAAAACACCTTTTGAGGGCAACTGACTTGAACCTTCGGTAAGAGATGTTGCTCCAGGGTGGGTAAAGTAGGTTGATAGCGTTTTTCTTTGCTTAACATTTGTTGCAGCGATAAGCCACATAACAAGAAAAAATGCCATCATTGAGGTCATAAAATCACCGTATGCAACCTCCCATGCACTTCCTCCGCCTTCTTCACATTTGCATTTTTTACACTTTTTAACTATACCGCCTTCATTTTCTTCTGCCATACTATTTACCCTTTACAGCCGATTCGGCTTCATCAAACTCAGGTCTAACCAAAGGAGGAATACTCTCCCTTACAGCCTCCATTGCAATAATAGGTGCATCACCTTTGGCTATATATATAATACCCGTCTTTAAAGCTGTAAGATATGCAATAAAATCTTCATTCTTAAATTCAGCATACTTTGCCATAGGACCAAATATTCCGTAACACAAAAGCAAACCCAAAAATGTACCTGTCAAAGCACCTGCGATATGCTCACCGATTTCCAAGATAGAACCGCCGAGTGCACCCATTGTTAGAATAACACCCATAACAGCAGCAACAATACCCATACCAGGCATTGATTCAGCCAAAACACCAACCATCTTTGGCGGTGCCGAAATCTCTTTTTCAATAGATTCTATATTGCCATCTAACATTTCATCCAACTTTTCAACCTCAATACCTGTCACAACATTCCTTAGAGCATCAACAAGTAAATTTTTTGCCTCTTTGTTTTTGAGAAAAAATGCAGCATCCTGCATTATGGGAGATGATTCAGGGTCGTCAACAATTGCCTCCAAAGATAAAATACCGTCTTTTCTAACCTTCGTTGAAAGCTCATAGACAACTTTTAACAATTCAAGATAAACTTTTTTGTTATAAGGATCCGGTTTTGCAATTCCACCAATAACTCCGAAAGCACCCTTTAGAGCACTTGGAGAAGCTGTAGACAATAGCATCCCAAAAAAGGCGCCAATTAAAACTATGTATTCTCCGATTTGTAAAAGTACAAGGGGATTTCCACCCTCATAGACAAAAGCACCTATAACGGCTGCCAATGTAACAATAATACCTACAGCATTCATAATACCCCCGAAAGTTTTTTCTAAGTCCTAAAAATAAATCGGTTGTTTTTAAATTTTATTTAATTATTTGTTTCTTTTATCTACAACTCTCACAGCCTTTCCGGCAGGCCTTTCTATTGTTCCCTCAGGCACTATTTGAATATTGCAGTGGAATCCTAAAAAATCATACAGTTCATTTCCAAGCCTATCAAGCTCTTCTGTTTTAAATCCATTTTTTCGTTCTGTAACGATTGTCATAGAGCCTTTGCCCTTAACCTTCTCCAATACAATGTTATAATAGGGAGTTAGGTTTTTATATTTCATTAAAATAGATTCTATTTGGGAGGGATAAAAGTTGACACCCTTAACTTTAAACATATCATCCGTTCTTCCCTTTAATCTATCCACTCTTAAATGTGTTCTTCCGCAGTCACATTTATCTTTAGAAATAATTTTTGTAATATCCCTTGTTCTGTATCTTAAAAGAGGCAGTCCTTCTCTTGTTAGTGTTGTTATAAGCATCTCACCCTCTTTGCCGTCTTCAACAACCTCCATTGTTTCGGGGTCTACTATCTCAACTATGTAATGGTCTTCCCATATATGAATACCTTTTTTAGCCTCACAGTCTATACCCATACCGACGCCGCCTGTCTCTGTCATGCCTATTATATCGTAGGTATCAACACCCATTTCTTCCTCTATCCTAACTCTCAATTCGTCACTCCAGGTCTCAGCACCAAGTATTGCGGTTTTAAGCTGGGTTTTCTTAAAGTCAAAATCTATCTCTCTTGCAACCTCCATCAACCTCAAAGGATATGATGCAATAGCACAAAGAGCAGTTGTTCCAAGCTCTTCAATAAACTTAAGCTGAAGTCTGCTTCTTCCTGCACCAGCTGGTATTATAAAAGCACCCACTTTTTCGGCACCGTAGTGAAATCCAAACCCACCGTTAAATAATCCGAAAGAAGGAGTTATTTGAACCCTATCTTTGTTTGTTACACCCGCAGAATAATAACATCGAGCCATAATCTCACTCCACTGCTCAATGTCGTTTTTCGTCATAGCATTAATTATGGGTGTACCTGTTGTTCCTGAGCTCATGTGCATTCTATACCATTTTTCACTATCGACGGTTATATGTTTAAACGGGTATGCCTTTCTCAATTCATCCTTTTCAAGTATCGGTATCTGTTTGATATCATCAAGCGTTTTTATGTCTTGAGGGTTTATATCTTTATACTTTTCTTTAAAAATAGAATTTGAACTTTTTATTTTCTCCAATGTCTTTTTTAAACCTTCAAGCTGAAGTTTTTCCAATTCTTCTTTCGGCATGGTCTCCATTTTATGGTTAAAAATCATACGGCACCCCTTTTGAAAGCCTCTATATTTTTTTCCGATTGTTTTATGTTTTTCAAAACACTTAAAGCATCGTCTTCTGTTATGATATTTTGTTTGTCTATAAATTTTTTAAGTATAAATGAATTTGCAAACTTAGCATCTCCAAATTCCTCGACAATCTCATATTTATCATTATTGCTGAGCATAATAAGTTTTCCGTTTTTATTTAAGAAAGAGACGGCATATTCACTGTATAATTCATCCAAAACAACAGCAAAATCAGCATCGCCTTGAGGAATATACGGACTTACACCCTCGCCTATTTTCATATATATCTCAACAAGCCCGCCCTTTTTTGCCATACCGTGAATCTCTGTGGATTTAACAGACATATCCTTGTTCATAGCAATTTGTGCTATGGTTTTTGATAACGATATGGCGCCCATTCCACCTATACCAAGAATAACAAGTTTCACTGCTTTACACCTATTGCATCAAACGGACAAGAATATACACACTGCCCACAGTTTATACATGTGACTTTATCTACCTCCACTTTTCCATTCTTAAAAATTAAAGATGGACATTCGAAGGCATCAATACAAACCTTGCATCCCGTACATAAATCTTTATCCACATAAACTTTTTTATATTTTATATTGGTTTCTAATCCTTCTTTTGTATAAATACAAGGATGCTTCAATATGACAACCGCAGGTTTTTTGGCATCCTGTATGTGTTGTTTTGCCCTTTTCAAAAGCTCTATCTCATTTTCAATATCATATGCATCCATAACCTCAACAAACTCTACACCCAAACCCTCAACAACCTTTTTTATATCAACAGCATTGGCAGTATTGTTGTAAGAATCCGTAACATCTTGAGGTGTTTTTTGATTTCCCGTCATTGCAACAGTCGCATTGTCAAGTATCACAAGCAAAAACGATGAGTTGTTATGAACAGCATTTATCAAAGGTGTTATACCGGAATGGAAAAATGTTGAATCACCTATTGTTGCAACAACGGTCTGTTTGTTTCCACCCAGCATGAAAGCCTTATCAAAACCAAACGCAAACGATACGCTTGCACCCATACAATGAACAGTATCCACAGCCTTCAAATTCAAACCAAGCGTATAACATCCTATATCACCTGTGTAGACTGCCTTTGTCCCAAAAACCTTTTTTACGGCAAAAAAAGCACTTCTGTGGCCGCATCCTGGGCACAAAGACGGCCTTTTAAACGGTGGCTTTACAACCTCTGTTTTTATTGTATTGTTTACAATACCCAAATCCTGAAAGACATTTTCCAAAACATCAACAATAAGCTCACCCTCATTGGGAATGGTTTTATCTATCCTTCCAAACACATTTTTTCTGTTTTGTATCTGCATTTCAATAAGTGGGTAACTTTCCTCAACCACAAGAACTTTTTTATGTTTATCTATTATCTTCTGCAAACCAAAACTGTCTATTGGATACGGCATATAGAATTTTAACAGTTTAATCTTATTTTGAAGATTGTATGTTTCCACTATATCATAAAGATAAGCAAAGCTGATACCGCTTGTTATAACAAGAAAATCACCATCATAATATGTTTTTGGTTTGTTTATTTGTTTTATTTTTTCAATCTTTTTGTTAAGCTCCTTGTGAAGAAGATATCTAAAGTGCGGCGTAGCTGCAAATCTATCTGTATTCTTTCTAAAAATCGGTTCGGCTTTTTCTGAAAAACCGTGTAAATCAATATCCACATCTTCCCTCGAATGGGATATTCTTGTTGTTGTTCTAATCATTACGGGAATTTCAAACTCTTTGCTTAATCTAAGAGCATATTTTGCAAAACTGTATGCTTCTTGGGGCGTTGAGGGGTCCATAACGGGAATTTTTGCAAAAAAAGCCAAAAAGCGTGAATCCTGCTCTGTTTGTGATGAGTGAGGTCCAGGGTCATCAGCGCTAACAACAACCAATCCTCCCGGAGTACCTGTTAGTGCCGTATTCATAAACGGGTCCATGGCAACATTTAAACCCACCTGCTTAAATGCAACGGCACTTTTTATATTGGCATAACTTGCAGCCGTTGCCTCTTCCATAGCAGATTTTTCATTCACAGACCATTCATAATAGCCGTTTATACCATATCGTTTTTTTAGCTCAACTGCTGTTGGCATAATCTCACTTGAAGGCGTCCCAGGGTATCCGCTCAAAAAACGAACGCCAGCCTCAACAAGCCCGAATGCAATTGCTTCATTACCGGATAAAAAAAGTTTCACAACCACTCCTTTTTTCTCAAGGCAATTATTGCAAAATATATATTTTTTTCAAGCTAAATAACAAATTTAACAATTTTATACTGAGCTAGCTTTTTTATATCTTCTTGCTATAAATACAAGTTCATTTGCACTTATTCCTTCACTGTAATCGGTTTTTACTATGGTAAATTCAAGGTTATCAGGAAAAAGCTCTTCATTTTTGAATTTGAATTTTAGTATATCATTAAGTTTTGCCAAATATGCATCAATTTTACCAAGATTGTTATTTGCCGAAGAATACGGCACTATAAACATAAATGAATCCCCGCCAAATCTTGATATCGAAACAGCCCCAAAATCACCAAGCTCGGATAAAGCTTCTGCTGTTTTAACAAGCAGCTCATCCCCAAATTCTCTACCGTAGCGTATATTGATTAAATCCATGCTCTTTATGTCAACAAGATATAATTTAAACGGCGCATTGATTTGAAGCAGTTTGTCTATGTGTTTCAAGATTGCTCTTCTTTTTAAAAGTCCTGTAAAGCAATCAACATCAGAAAATTTCTTTTTATAATCATCAAAAGCCTGTGGTATTAAAGAACTCTTGCCTATTACAGTTGCCTCATTGTAATTTTTTAATAAAATATCAACAGATTTCTCAAATATCCTGCAGTCGAAATGGTCTGTTTCACCACGCATTATTCTAATAGCGTCTTCCGGGGTGAAAACATCTCTATAAGGTCTTGAAGTTGTCAGTGCATCAAAAACATCGGCAATGGCCAAAATCCTTGCACCCAAAGAGATATTCTTACACAAAAGACCGTCAGGATAACCGCTGCCGTCACATTTTTCATGATGCTGCCTAACCATTTTGGCTATACTTTTCAAATCGTCAAGGCTCCTGAATTGACTGACAATTTCATAGGAAAGAAGCGAGTGATACTTAATCATTTCATATTCAACATTAGAGAGCTTTGATGATTTCATTAATACGCTATCCGGAATGCTTATTTTTCCAATATCGTGCAGAAGACCTGCAATATATATCTGTTCTGTTAAGTTTTTGTTCAGCTCAAGCATTTCGGCAATTTTTCTTGCATAATATGCCACTCTCTGAGAATGTCCCTTTGTGTAAACATCCCTCATCTCTATGGTCAAAATAAAACTGTTTATAATATCTTCTTCACTTTTTGTAATGATATTTTTAAGTTTGGAAAACTCTTTTGTGGATTCTATATATCTTGTCAGTTTCTTTGCTATCATTGTGGTAAGCATCACATCGTATAAGGAAAATTTATATTCAGAAACATAGCCGTAACCGATAATGCTTAAAAGTTCACCTTTTTCGTATATAGGCACAACCAATATGTTATTGATGCCTAAATTGACTTTTACTCTCGATAGACAGGGAAGCTTGTCACCAACAAAATCATATACAAATACACAAGGTCCCATCAATTTTTGCTTATACATTTTATAGGTCAACATCTCATTTGCCTGTTTTGTCTTTTTAAAAAGAACAAAATCATCTCTGTTGGAATTCGAAAGAAAGGAATAAATGTTGTATTTAGGAAAAACAAAGCTCACAGCCTTTGAATGTGCAGATTTTAATATGTTTTTAAGCTGTTCTTTCAACCATTTCTTAATATCCTCCTTGCTATCTGAATCAATATAATCTATATCCAGCAGATTTATTTTATCTTTAATAAGTTCTCTAAACAAAACACCTTCAAGCGTATTTGCAATAAATGTCGATAAAAATTTTAACTTTTCGACATCTTCACTTAAAAACTCTCTATCTCTTTCGAAATTCTCCAAAGCAATCACTCCGTTGAATTCTACATCAAACTTCAAAAAACAGACAGATTTTAAGCCTGTTTTTTTCCAAATTTCACTTGCGTTTTTATCGTTTTGGTAATCATTTGTCACATACAAACCATCTTTTATGGTTTTTGAAAACAGAGGGTTTTCGTCTTTTGAGCTTTTATACAGTTTATCTAAATCTATATCGTGTTTTCTAAAAAACGAAGAGGATGCTATATATGTTATATCCAAATCTTTAACAGAAACAATAGAACAGGCATCAACATCAAAAAATTCAGCTATCTCATCAAGAATATCTTCTTTTATGCCCTCTTTTGATATTCTATATGCTATATTAAACAATTGACTATCCACAGCTTACTTATAATGAAAAATACATAACATGTCAATATTCTCTTGAGTCAAAACTTTAAAAAAGAAACTCAAATTCTCCTTAAATAAAACATTTTTCACATAATCACAGTCAAAATTTTTTTACTGTTTCCTTATCTCTCTTTAAAAATTCTGTATTTTCTATTCTCATAAAATAAGCAGCCTTTCATAGACCATATATATGTTCGTTCACAGCCCTCAACTTTTTTAAAAACACGTTTAACTTTATATATAAAAAAGGTTGAGGAAATCTGTAAGATGGTGTGTTATAGTTTTTGACAAAAAGGATATGTTCATTGCCATTGAAATATTGTTGCTTCATGCACAAGATTTGGTTGTGATTCTGTTTGTACTTGCATATAACAAAAATCATTACAGAGGACCATGTTGGCGGGGGATTGTTTACAAAAAATACAAAAGGTGGAGCTGTGTTTTATATCAAACTTGCTACTATAAATAATTAACAGTATATACGGAATTTCTTTTGCTAAGAAATCAAAGAATTATAGGTTTGACAACAAAAAGTAAACATGTTATGCATTGAGAAACAAAGGAGGTATGTTTATGAAAAGGATTTTTGTTGGTTTCTTTTTTCTTTTGGTTTTCTTCATGTACTCATGCTCAGATGATGTTGCAACTGTAAAAGGAACAGTAGAGGCTAGTTATCTAAAGGGTGTTAATGTTTGTCTTCAAGGCACAGATACATGCAAGAAGACAGATGAAAACGGGCAGTTTGAATTCAAATATATGGTTTTGCCTGCACACCTACAGCTAAAACTTGGTAATACTATACTTGCAGAAATTACAGTTAATAAAAAAGATACAAGGATTACACCAAAGGTTCTTGCTGGAGACAATGAAACACTTGCAAGTTACATCGGTGCATTTTTACACAATGCTGCTGGATGTGATATGTCTGCAGATACATGCGATTTATCAAATATAGACAATATAACAATTAAGGATGCAGACAACAAAACAGAGGTACTTACAAAACAAATCGAAACATTATTAAAAGCAGGACAAAGTGATATTGAATGCTCAGTAGATGATACAGATAATAAAACAGCAGAAATAAAAACTACAAAAGAAGATGCAGATAAATATGACAAATTTAATCCTGAAATGACAGGAAAAGCTCAATTACCTATGGCAGGATTTTCTTTCGGTGGTGAATTCTCAACACTAACATACGATAAAAATAACAAAAAACTAACCTATACATTTGAAAATGACAATATAACCCAAACTCTCCAAAATAGTTACAAAAATGTTATTTTTAAGGACTCAGACAACGAAACAAACAACCTATATTTTCTGTCTTACGGCTTAGATGTTTTCCAAAATGGTGACTCGGATTTTATTTTTGCCTTACAAAATACTACAGATAATATAACTGTTGATAATAAAACATATAATTACATAGAACCGGATGGAACCATAGGAAAAATTAGTCTATACAGCGATAAGACTTGGAAATCTACCATTATTAATTCGGATGGAGAAGCAGAAGAATCGGGAAATTGGGAACTATATAACAATCAATACATTGAAGTACCTGGGTATGGAAAAGTGTATATGCAGCCAGGACCTAAAAGAAGCAGCTTTATAATATCTTCAGTTGGTTACGGATTGGAGGCAAAGGAGATAACAGCTGACGATATAGTTGGAACATACTATTATTTCACTACAGATGTTGCCGAAAACCCAGTTATATGTTATGGTAAAGCACAAATAACCAAGACAGGCGATAGTGCAAAACTAAGCTACAATGATGCATGGTGCAGCGATGGAAGTAGTGATAGCGGAAGCTATGATCTTGAACTTAATCCTACGATAGATGATATAAAGTTTAGTGGAACTATAAAGTTAAAAGATATGAACGCTTATATGCTTGTCAATCCAGACACTGGTGTTTCTGTACTAACTGCAAATGAAGATGGTGATCATACTGTTTTGGTAGGAACAAGTAAGCCTATCCAGTAAACAGCTTCTGCCTACTTGTAAAAGTCAGCCCTCTTCTTTTTTGAAGAGGGCTTTTTTATCTTTTAAAACCCACCGTTATAAATCAGATAAATTCCCGAAATAATCAGCAAAACACCTGAAATTTTTTCTATTATATCTAAACGCTTTACAATAGATGTGAATTTGATAAAGTAGTTTATAAAAAAAGCGGAAAATAGGAAGGGAACGCCTATGCCGAGTGAATATAAAAGCAGAAGCGCTGCACCTTTTTGCATATTTGCCGTATCTGCTGCCACTATCAAAATTGAAGACAACATAGGTCCGACACAGGGACTCCAGCCAAAACCAAACACAATTCCAAATAAAAACGACGATAAAAAACCATATGAACCTACCTGAAGAGTAGCTCTTTTTGTTTTTGACAACAGATCGAGCTTTATAATTCCCGCAAGATACAAACCGAAGAAAATCACAATAACTCCGGAAATTTTTGCCAGCAGTATCTTATTTGTCAAAAGAAATGTGCCAAGAGCACTTGATGCAATACCCATAGAAACAAAAATAAGAGAAAAACCAAATATGAAAAATGTTGAACGTATAAATACATGTTGGTAACTTACATCACCCTTTTTCAAATCATCAAGGCTGTTACCTGTAACAAAAGATATATACACGGGAATTAAAGGTAAAATGCACGGAGAAACAAAGCTCAAAATTCCCGCAAAGAACGCACCGAAATATATACCCACATTAACCTCCAAAAATAGAAGCAAAAAATCTTGCTATAGGATTTTCGTTTACTTTTATATTTTCTTTAAACAGATTGTTTATCATCTTTTTCATAGAAACAGAAAACACACTGTTTGGGTTTGTTTGCGCAATAAGCTTCTGTCGTTTGACAGAAACAGGCAATTTTTTGTCATTTAGGGCATAACCAATAATCTTAAATTCCTTTTTTAAAAATTTTTTACATATATTATTCAAATTGTTGGCTATGGATTGAGCCTCAAGCTCATTTTTTGCCATATTTACAAATATCTTAATATTTTCTTTATTATAATTTGTTGACATAATCTTAATCATAGCATAGGCATCAGCTATAGACGTTGGCTCAGGTGTTGCAATAACAACAATCTCTTCTGTGTTTTTCAAAAAAAATGTCACCTTTTTTGATATTCCGGCTCCTGTATCTATTAAAAGTATATCAACATCTTTTATCACATAAGCAAGCTCATCTTTTATTTTTGTAAAGATAGGCTCTGTTATGTTTGCTATTTCTTCAACCCCGCTTCCTGCCGGTATTATGCTAAAGTTATCATTTACCTTTACAATAATATCACTCATTTTTTTGCCGTTTTTGATAACATCAAGAAGAGAATACTTGGTTTTTATGCCCATCAGTATATCAACATTTGCAAGCCCTAAATCTGCATCAAAAACCATCACCTTCTTTCCTATTGTTGACAGTAGGTAAGCTACATTTACAACTATATTGGTTTTACCAACACCACCTTTTCCGCTTGTGAGTGCTATTGCTCTGTATTTTGTCTTTTTTTTCTCATCAACCATCTTTCTCAATTTATCAGCCTGATCAGCCATTTTTATACCCCTTTACAATTAAAGATGACACCTTTAGAGGCTCTGCCTCCATTATATCCTCGGGAACATCTTGACCGAATGAAACATAAGAAATTGCTTTTTTTAGTTTTACAGCCATGTTCAGCATCGTCCCCGGTGTACTTGTTTCATCTATTTTTGTAAATATCAAATCATCAATGGGCAGCCTTGAAAACCGCTCATATACGTCAAAGCAGTCGCTCTCTTTAGTATTTACGGCAACAACAAGGGAAATATTCAAACTATTATGCACATCTCCAAACATGGCGAAAATTTCACTCAATCTTTTTATATCATTAGGACTTCTTCCAACTGTGTCAACAAATACAGTATCCATATCCTGAAAATCTTTCATTGCCGATATAAAATCATCCTTTGTAATACTCACAACAGCCGGTATATCCATAATCTTCGCATAACTCAACAGTTGATCGACAGCACCGATTCTGTATGTATCTGTTGTTATTACGCCAATATTTTTATTGAGTTTAAGTTTGTATATTGCCGCAAGCTTTGCAAGGGTTGTGGTTTTACCAACACCGGTTGGACCAACAAGCACCATACCCTTTTTACTCAATCTGTTTAATCTAAAAAATTGAGAAATGACAACAGATAGATATTCCTTTACATAGGTATCGTCAGGTAATTTGTTTTTGTCTATATTATTATATAAAGCAAGAGAAAGTTTGTAGGCATATTTTTTACTTATCCCTACATCACACATATAATTAAAATATTTATGCATACCAAGAGGCAGCTTTGACAAATCAATATCCGTTTCCTTTTTTGCATAGTTAATAGCACTCTTTAGATCATTTAAATCGTATTTTATATCCTCAACAATTTTCTGCAAATTTTCCTTTCCGGCATTTACAACAAGCTTTTCGAGTCTCTTAATTCTCTCTTCAAGCGCCGTATCCTTCTCTATTTTTTTTGATGGAGTTTTTCCCTTTGGCATATATTTATTGGCAACAGATTTAAATGAAGCTTGAGGCGCAGAGGTTGGTTTATTGTCAACAGCCGCAGTAACCTCCACCATCTCTTTTTTAAAGAATGAGAATATAGAATTTTTTGATATTTTCTTTGTTGATACTATAACGGCATCTTCACCCAGATCCTGTTTTATTTTAAGTATGGCTTCTCGTATACTTCTTGCTCTGTATGTTTTAACTATCATAATTCAATTGTTCCAACACTTCTGATTTCCACATTGTCTGCAATCTCCGAAAACGACAAAACAGGAACCTTAGGCAGAAACCGCTCTATAAACGATTTAAAAAATCTCCTAACTTTGGGTGATGTCAATATTATAGGCTCCATACCGCTTTCTGCAACACTGCCGACAACCTCTTGAACTTTATTCAACAATTCTTCGGAGATATTAGACGGTAAATCGAGATAACTCATACCGCCCTGCTCTTTTATATTTGCATTTATGATGCCGTCAACATTACTTCCCAAAGTAATGACATTGATAACATTATTTTCACTTTTATATTTATTGCTGATATGGTGAGATAAGGCAGCCCTCACATATTCTGTCAGCATATCAATATCTTTTACATACGGTGCATAATCGGATAAAGTTTCCGCAATTGTAACCATATCTCTAATGGGTACACCCTCCTGAAGCAAATTCTTTAGTATCCTATGAATATTACCCAAAGACAACTGCTGCATAAGCTCTTCAATAACCTTCGGGTAGTCTTCTTTTATGGAATCAAGCAGCATGCTTGCATCCTGTCTTGTAAATATATCATGAATATGCGTTCTAATCAATTCCGTAATGTGTGTAATCACAACAGTAACAGGGTCAACAACCGTATAACCTTTAATAACAGCATCTGTTTTATCTTTTGCATCTATCCAAACGGCAGGCAGTCCAAATGCCGGCTCTTTTGTTTCTATACCCGCCAAGTCTCCCACACCACCGGGTTTCATTGCCAAAAAGCTGTCCGGATAAACATTGTAACGTGCTATTTCAATACCCTTAACCAAAAAAACATATTCGTTTCTATCGAGATTCAAATCATCCCTTATTCTAATGGAAGGAACAATAACGCCAAGTTCCATTGCTATCTGTTTACGCATTAGCTTAATTCTCTTTAACAAATCACCTGTTCCGCTTTTATCATCAACAAAACCGATAAGACCGTATCCGATTTTTAATTCAAGCATATCTATCTTTATGGATTCTTCAATATCCTCCGTTGTAATCTCTTCCTGCGGTTCAGCCAAACTTTCAGCCTCTTCTTCTACAAGTTTTTCTTCTTCCTGTTTCTTTCTGCTTGCAGCTACACTGTATGCAATGGCAGACAAAATTGCAGCCAAAAGCAAGAGGTTAAATGTTGGCATACCTGGCACAAAAGCCATTATCATAACAACCAAAGCTGTAATGTACAAAACCTGATACTGTTTGACTATCTGATTCATTATATTGATTGATAATTCAGATTCTTCGGAACTCCTTGTTATAATAATGCCCGCTGCTGTTGATACGGTTAAAGCAGGCAGCTGACTGACCAGTCCGTCACCTATTGTCAAAACGGTATACCTGCTTGCAGCCTCAGATAAAGGAAGGTGAAACTGCATAACCCCTATAACAATTCCGCCGAGTATGTTAATTGCCGTAATGAGCAGTCCTGCTATAGCATCACCTCTTACAAACTTGGATGCACCGTCCATTGCCCCATAAAAATCTGCCTGTTTTGCTATTTCTTCTCTTCTTCTTCTTGCCTCATTTTCATCTATAAGCCCGGCATTCAAATCAGCATCAATACTCATCTGCTTTCCGGGCATTGCATCGAGTGTAAATCTTGCTGCAACCTCTGCAACCCTGCCTGCACCTTTTGTGATAACAATAAAGTTTATGATAACCAAAATGGCAAAAACAACCAAACCCACAACATAATTTCCACCCACAACAAAATATCCGAATGTTTTTATCATTTTTCCAGCAGCATCTGCACTCTCTCCTCCCTTTAGAAGAATTGCCCTTGTTGTTGCAACATTAAGAGACAATCTAAAAAGCGTAACACCAAGCAAAAGAGAAGGAAATGTGGAAAAATCAAGCGGTTTTTTTACATACATACCAACAAAAAAAATCAAAAGTGAAAGGGCAAAAGACGTGGACACCAAAAAATCGATAATAAATCCCGGAAGCGGTATTACCAAGACCGTTAATATAACTAAAACTGCTATAATTACGCTAAAATCGCTTAATTTTATTGCTTTTTCTATCTAACCGACCGCCTTTTTAAGAATAGTCTCTTTCTCCAAATATACCTCTACCTATTCTGACAATAGTAGAGCCCTCCTGCAGTGCAGCCTTATAATCTGCACTCATACCCATGGACAGCTCTTTGATGTTGGCATTATAGCTTTTGTTTATATACAAAGCCAGCTCATGCAGTCTTTTAAAAACCCAGCGTATATCCTCAGGGTTTTCAGATATAGGGGCAACGCTCATCAATCCGACAACATTGATATTTTCAAGTTCAAGTATATTTTTAATACTATCCATCAATTTTTCTTCCAAAAATCCGTATTTTTGCTCTTCTTTTGCTATATTTACCTCAAGCATAACATCCATCATTTTATTATATTCTTTTGAATATGTATCAATTCTTTCGGCAAGCTCAAGAGAATCTACCGACTCAATACAATCAAAATAGAAAACGGCTTTTTTTGACTTGTTTTTCTGCAGATGCCCTATCAAATGCCATTCTATATCAAGCTTATCTTTTTTGGATAGCTCTATCTTTTCTATAGCTTCTTGAACCCTGTTTTCACCAAACAACCGCTGCCCACAAGAGTATGCCTCTTTTACCTTATCATATCCAAAAGTTTTTGATACAGCCATAAGTTTGGCATTTTTGTTTATTGATTCTATGGTTTTTCTCAAATTTTTAATATTATCGCAAACCGAACTCATCGATACCTCCGTTTTTTGGCTTTTAATAGTATAAAAGCTTACCTCTTAAGTCAATATATGTTGTCTGATGATATAATCCTGCAAGATTTTTGAGACGCATATATATTTATACCGAATGTAAAAAGATAACTCACCATAACAGCAGCGGTTATAGGTATAACCAAATCCGATGCACTTATTTCAAGCATCAAAACAATTGCAGCTATTGGTGTTTTTGCACTTGCTGCAAGCATAGCTGCCATGCCTGATATGGTAAATATAACAAAATCTGCAGGAAACATTGACCCGAATATATTTCCTATAAATGCTCCTATTAAAAGGTTTGGCAAAACAAGACCGCCTGATATTCCAAAACCTATTGTTAAGCTAATAAGCAAAATTATGGAAAATATGTACACTAAAGATGTAACAACAGATATTTGTGTTTGAACAAGAAAATTTAGTGCTTGATAATTCACAGATACCGACAATATACCAAAAATGTCTTTTTCAAAAAGTATATAAATAATGGGAACTGCCAAGACAACACCAACAATAGGTCTATAAAACGGCTTTATGTAACCCGATAGACACAGTGAAAAATTATAAAGCATTACAAACAGATAAACAAAAAATGATACAACAACGCCAAGCAGCATAAGATAAGGCAAAACACCTATATGCCAACTTCTCACACCATTAAGAGTTATAAGCGTGTGAGCTCCTCTAAAATATGAAAAAACCATGTAGCTCAAAATAGATGCTATAAGTGTCTGAGGAAAGGATTTGTAGTCCATATCCGAGACATATCTAATCTCCAATGCAAAAATCGCAGCACCAAGAGGCGCCTTAAGGAGTGCAGATGTAAAAGCGGCAGCGCCTATTAAAACAACATAATCTTTAAAATTTTCCTCAATATTGAAAAATTTTGATAGATAGGACGATATGGAAGAACCCATAAAGAATGATGGACCTTCTCTTCCTGCTATAAATACACCAGAAAGAGCCATAAAACTTGCAGCAATTTTTAATAAAAAAGTTTTCAACCCTATGGTTTCGTTTATATTGCTTAATATATAAGCAATTCCTGCTCCTGCAACCTTTTCGTCATTTGATATTATAATACCTGTTACAACAGCCACAAAAAAAGGAAACAGATGCAAAATATAGCCGTTTGATACAAGCAGAGCATTAAAAACAACCAATAAATAATCAAAACCGGCAGCAACACAGCCGACAACAACACCAACAATCATAGAAAATGGAATCCATTTAAAAAGATATCGAATAACAGCTATCCAGTTTAACCCTATACATTCAACGGAATTTTTGCAGTTGATTGTTTTATTTTTAATATCAAAACTCTGCATAATCAGGATTTTTTCTGAATTTTACCATGTTCTATATAAACCCTAACCAAAGCATCAATAACAGACAAAGCAACAGGTCCGACAATAATTCCAATAGGACCAAAAACAACTATCGCACCTATTATTCCAAAAAAGAGTATCATCGGGTGTATATTGATTTTACTTCCTATAATCATGGGTCTTACATAGTTATCAACCATACCTATCGCAACAACGCCCCACACAAACATAAAAATCCCTGCAAGATAACTGCCTTTTATCAAAAGATAAACAGCAGCAGGAATCCAAATAATAGCTGTTCCTACAAGTGGAACAAAAGAAAAAAGAGCTATCAGAAACATCCACATAAAAAAGGCGTTTAAACCGACAATCAAAAAACCTACGGAACCTACAATACCCTGTATAAAAGCCGTAGCAACACCGCCGAGAACGGTTGCATTTATACTTATCTCAACAGATTTTATAATACGCTCAAAACTCTCTCTATCGTTTATTATAGGAGCAAGGTAGTTTATAAACCTATCTTTATCTTTAATTAAATAAAATGTTATTATAAAAGAAAAAACAAAATTTGCCAGTATACTATATGTTGAAGAAAACAAAACACCCACATTCTTTGTTATCAATATGCCCGTATTTTTCAAAACCATAAACAGATTGTCATCTATCTTATCAATCCAGGGCGCA
This sequence comes from Desulfurellales bacterium, assembly GCA_027014115.1. GTDB lineage: Bacteria > Campylobacterota_A > Desulfurellia > Desulfurellales > Hippeaceae > JALWEJ01. Next base: position 27,003 of record JALWEJ010000079.1, on the reverse strand, counting down.
AGCAGTTTAAGGTGGGAGATGGTGTTAATTTTTGCAATAACACCTTGAAATGCACTCTTTATAGTATCTATGTTATTTATAAACTTTTCGGTTTCATTAACGGTTATAAATACCGCAACTGTTATGGGTAAAGCTATAACAATAAGTATTATTATAACAGTTGCAAAAGTAGACAGCGTCGGTCTTTTTATATAAACATTCAATCTTTTGTATAAAGGATAAAAAACAATCGCAAGAGTCACACCCCAAATAAAAGCCTTCCAGAAAGGCAGCATGATAATAAAAAATATTACGGAAAAAACAAAGAGTGCAATATTAATAAAGTTTATTCTCACAAACTCTCTCCCTGCAGATAATTTTCAAACAAATCTACATTACCACAAACACATATATTTATAAAACAAAAAACAACTATCTAATCTTCAAACAACCTGCCGAATCCCCCAAGAACAGAACCCTCTCCTTTTTGTGAGCCCAACAGTTTTGGAGCACTCTCAATTATCCTGTCAGCAAGTCTTGAAAAAGGCAGACTCTGGAGATACACCGTCCCATGACCTCTAAGGGTTGCCAGAAACAGTCCCTCACCGCTAAACAACATAGACTTCAAGCCGCCGTTTCTTTCAATACTGTAGTCTATGCCCTCGCCAAAAGCAACAAGACAGCCTGTATCAACACGCAGGGTTTCACCATGCAGTTCCTTCTTAACAATTGTTCCTCCTGCATGTATAAATACCATTCCGTCACCCATAAGTTTTTCCAAAATAAAACCCTCACCGCCAAAAAAACCAACACCGAGGCGTCTGTTGAATGCTATATCTATCTTGGTGCCGAGTGCAGCACACAAAAAGGCATCCTTTTGACAGTAAATGACCTCACCGAATTTTGATAAATCTACCGGTATTATTTTTCCAGGATAAGGAGCTGCAAAAGCCACCCGTTTTTTGCCGCTTCCCATATTTGTAAAGTGTGTCATAAATATCGATTCCTGAGCCATCGCCCTTTTTCCGGCATTTAGTATTTTTCCGAAAAATCCCTCATCTACCTCAGAACCGTCCCCAAGTTTTGCCTCAAACACAATACCCTCTTCCATATAGTTCATAGCACCGGCTTCTGCAATAACCGTTTCATTTGGGTCAAGTTCAATCTCCACAATCTGCATATCATCGCCTATAATTTCATAATCAACCTCGTGACATCTCATAATTCACCTCTCAACAATGTATTTTAATCATTATATGGGCAAAACATCCAATCTGTCAATCAAAGAAGTTTGACAAATAGACAAACTTTTATTAACTTGTGTGAGCGAAAAAAGGAGAATGTTTATGTTGTCTATCGGTAGTTCTGAGTTAATAGTCATAATTATTGTAGCTTTAATGATAGTTGGTCCAAAAAGACTCCCTGAAATTTTAAAGGGTGCTGCAAAAATATATAAAAGCTTTATGGATGCCGTAAATGAAGCAAAAAAAGAAATTGAAGAAGATATAGATGATGTAAACATAAAAAAAGACATAGAGCAAAAATGGAAGGATATAATTGAAGAGGAAGATGATAAGAAAAAATAAAAAAAATGCAGATGAGATGAACATACTCGAACATATAGAAGAGCTAAGAATAAGGCTTCTATGGATTATAGGCGGTATAGCTGTCGGTATTGCTGCTACATACTCATATTCAGAACAAATTATAAACCTTGCCATAGCTCCGCTTAAACAGTCACTGCCTCACGGTAGTAAAATAATATTTACAGGTGTTACTGAAGCCTTTTGGGTTAGACTCGAAGCCGCACTTGTTGCGGGTATAATCATAAGTATACCGTTTACATTTTATCAAATATGGCTGTTTGTAAAACCCGGATTAAAGGAAAGCGAAAAAAAATTCGCTCTGCCTTTTGTTTTTTTCTTTAGTCTGTTTTTTGTATCAGGAGTTTTGTTTGCATACAAAATTGTTCTGCCAATAGGTTTTAAATTCCTACTTCGATACGGTGGTGCAGAGCTTTCGGCAATGCCAAGCATAAAACAGTATATGTCGCTTTTTTTAAGAATGCTTACGGCTTTCGGACTCATTTTTGAACTTCCAATCATATCTTTAATTCTTTCAAGAATGGGTATAATAAATGCAAAGGATTTGCTTAAAAGATTTGATTATGCACTACTTCTGATATTTATAACCGCTGCAGTCTTGACGCCACCTGATGTGTTTACGCAGTTTCTTATGGCAGGACCGCTTGTATTTCTATATATTATCAGTATAGGCATAGCCTACATCTTCTCAACAAAGAAGGAAAACTGATGTATACTGCATTTTTTTTTGTGTTTGGACTTGTTGTCGGCAGCTTCTTGAATGTTTGCATTTACCGTATACCTATCGAAAAATCGATTGTATATCCTCCCTCTTCATGCCCAAAATGCAATACACAAATAAAATGGTATGACAACATCCCTGTACTAAGCTATATAATTCTTGGTGGAAAATGCAGACAGTGCAGAAGTAAAATCTCACCGATTTATCCGTTAATAGAAATACTAACAGGATTTATAACCGTTTTGATATATTTAAAATTTAAACTCAGTATACAAACAGCCGCTTTTTTAATATTCTCATATGCCCTCATTGTAGGCAGCTTTATAGATTTAAAACACTACATAATACCAGATAGAATCAGCTTAGGCTTAATTGCTGTAGGAGTCGCCTTTTCATACTTTTTACCCATAGGATTAAAAGGTTCCTTAATTGGCGCTGCAAGCGGATTTGTTATACTCTACGGCGTTGCTCTTTTGGGAGAGCTGCTTTTTAAAAAAGAGGCTATGGGCGGGGGTGATATAAAATTACTAAGCGGAATTGGTGCTTTCTTGGGCATCAAAGGTGTTTTATTCGTTTTATTGTTCAGTTCTTTTTTGGGGTCACTGATTGGTATTGCTTTGATAACAGCAGGCAAAAAAGAGCTTACAAGCAAAATACCCTTCGGACCGTATCTTTCCTTAGCTGCAGTATGCTATCCTTTTTTTGGTGAATGGATTATAAAATTCATATACGGTATATAAACGATGAAAAAAATATATAAATATATCTTTAGAAACCTGGTTTCCAGTTTTATTACATCCTTTTTGATAACCACATTTGTTATGCTCATAGGAAATACAATAAAAATATATGATTTTTTGTTCTCAAAGGGTGTAAGCATATCCATTATGTCAAAGATTTTTCTTGATATGGTGATTTTTTTGTCAATGTTTACCATACCTATGGCTTTGATGCTCAGTATAAATTTTGTCTACACGGAGTTTTCAAGAAACTCAGAAATTACCGCAATAAGAAGCTCAGGTATTTCTCTTTTTAAGACATACCTGCCTGCACTGTTTTTTACGGCTATCGTTTTTGCAATACTATTCTACGATATATCTTTTCTTGCATACAAGGCAAAACTTGACTACAAAATAAACCTTACAAACGCCTTAAAAAATAAGATTTACATAGGTTTGCAGCAAAAAAAATTCTACAGCGGAATAAAAAACTCAACCCTGTATGCCAATGATATTTCAACCAACAAACACACCCTATACGGTGTTTTTTATGCCCGCAACGATGCTGTGGTCTTGGCAGAAAAAGCTCAGTTTCAAGATACACAGCTTGGTGTTATTGTAAATTTTCAAAAAGCAAGAGTTTATCAAAAACGAAAAAATACAATAGAATACGGAAAAGCAAAACTTTATAAAATAGCAATTCTACTTGGAGATAAAAAACCGAAAATCAGCAAATACAACACCCGATACATGACGCTTACAGAACTTATAAACTACTACAAATCACAAAAGAACATACAGGCTCTCTACAAAATAAACAAAATGCTTGTTTTTTCTTTAAGCGTATTCGTATTATCGATAATAGGCTTCTCTTTGGGTATCACATTTTCAAGAAGTGGAAAAAGTGCCGGTGCAATAATCAGCACATCAATATTCTTCACATTTTATATACTTCAGATGCTTGGCGAATCGGTATTTAAAAGCCATTCGATAATATGGCCTATCTGGCTTCCAGACCTTGTGCTTTTTGCTTTCGGAGCATATATATTCTATAGAAAATCAACAAACTGACAAACAGCAATAAAAATCTTGCAAACATATACCCGTATGAATCAAAAAAAGTAGGTTTTGTGCAGGTTATCTTCACATTTTTATACAGAAGCGCCCTTTTTCCAACGGGCAGATCTGCATATATCTTGCCTTTTGGCGTTATAATTTCGCTTAGTCCCGTATTTGCAACCCTTACAAGCCACATTGAGCTTTCTACCGCTCTAAAAACAGAGTTTCTGTGAAGCATATAGAATGTTGGTGTATTCTCAAACCATGCATCATTTGTTAAAACGGCAAGCAAATTTGCCTTATCAAGCTTGTATTTTCTTGATATGTCAGAAAACGCCTCCTCATAACATATCATCGGTGCTATTTTTAATTTATTATACTGCAAAATCACATTACCGCTTCCCGATTTAAAATCACCAGGGTCAATATTCTTTGGAATAAATTTGCCTATAATATTTCTAAGCGGTATAAACTCAGCAAACGGTACAAGGTGCTGCTTGTTGTAGTAAGATATACCCTCTTTTGTTATCAGTGCAGCACTGTTTAGAAATGAACTGTCCTGTTTCCTAACCAAACCTGTTACCAATGCTATGTTTTTTTGCTCTACAAAATTTGACAGAATATTATTATCCTCTTCAAACAGATAAGGATACGCAGATTCAGGCCAAAAAATAACCCCCTTATTTATTACACTGCTTTCATTTAAGTATATGTGCAAATTCCTTTCAAGATAGCCTCTATCCCATTTTTCCTGCTGAGGTATACCGCCTTGCGCTATGGCTATGTGCTCAGAAAAAGAATTCGTAATCTTACTGTAGGGCAAAAGCAAAACAGCAAGAAATATAACCAATACCGCAAAAGACAGTTTGTCTTTTTTGATTAGCATATATACTGCAGTATTCACAAAAATCAGACTCAAACCCACAAAATACGAACCGAAATAGGCAGCCGATTTTGTAAACCATGGGATATTATAGACAAGTATGCTGAAATTGCCAACAGGCAGACCGTACAATAAAGAGGATTTTAGATATTCAAAACAAATCAGAATAAAAGGAAAAAACAAAAGATGAAATTTTAAACGTTTATATATAAAAACAGCAAGATAGATATACAAAAAATGATAAAAAACAAGAAGAATGTAAAGCAGAAATGAGAAAATTATATTCAGATTGTAGTAAACATAAAGGCTTTTAAAAACGCCAAAATACAAAAAAGCAAAGAAAAAGGAAAAGGAAAAAAAAGCTGTCTGAAAACTATCATTTTGAGTCTCAAGCATAAAAATAAAAGGCAGAAACGCAAAAAAAGCAAAATATGAAAAATAAAAAGATGCAACAAGCGCTACAAATGAAAGAAGATAAACACCACTATTGAATAATTTCGCCGACTTCAAATCTGTAACCAGCCAAAAAAGCCTTTATATCCATAGGTTTTTTTGATTCAGGCTGAATTTTTTTTATGGATATAGCCCCTTTGGCACATCCTATAACAAGTTCGTTTTTAGAAACACGCACAACCTCTTTGGGCTTTGCTTCAATATCCAAGGCGTCTGCCTCAAATATCTTAAACACCTTTGATTTATATGAACAATAAGCACTCGGCCAGCCGTAGTATGCCCTTGCCATATTTACAATCCGGACAGCGCTCATTGTTTCAAAATCTATTTTTCCGTCTTTTTTATCTATGATTTTTGTAAATGTCGCATCCTCATCGTTCTGTTTTTTAGTCTTAACATCTCCTGATTCAATGGATTCAAGCACACAAACAGCCATTTTTGAACCAACAAGAGCAAGCCTGTTATGGAGTGTTTCGTAGTTGTCATTGTCATAAACCTTTTCCACCCACTGCATATATATATCTCCAGCATCCATTTTATCGCTTACATCGATAATCGAAACACCGGTATACTTATCACCGTTTAAAAGAGCATAATTTATGGGTGATGGACCTCTGTACTTAGGAAGCAGAGACGGATGTATGTTTATCTTATATTTTGGAAGCTTAAGGATTGAGCTTGGAAGAAATTTACCGTATGAAACAACAACAAATACATCGGCCTTAAACTCGGCTATACTGTTTGTTGCCTTACTGTCTTTGAGCTTTTCAGGCTGAATTACAGGCAAACCGTACTCTTTTGCCAAAACCTTAACCGGCGGCTCTATAAGTTTTTTACCCCTTTTTCCCGGCCTATCCGGTGTTGTTACAACACCTGTTATATCGAAATGTGATTCAATCAGCATTTTAAGCGGATATACTGCAAATTCGCTTGTTCCAAAAAAAAGTATTCTCATTCTTTTTCCTGCCTCTCTTTTTGAATCTTTTTCCACTCTTTTTTAAACAGACCTCTCTTTATAGGAGAAAGTCTGTCAACAAACAGTGTCCCGTTTAGGTGGTCAATCTCATGCTGTAAAACAACACTTAAAAAATCCTCTGTCTCTATCACCTGTTCATTGCCGTTTCTGTCTATATATTCAACTCTGATACCCTTTTTTCTGTTTTTTACAACATCGTAGTATCCAGGCACGCTCAAACAGCCCTCTTCATGCTCTTCGTAGATGTCCTCTGCTTTTACAATCTTTGGATTTATAAGCTGAATAAGCTCACTTGTTCCTTCGGGCATCATATCTATAACAATAAGCTTTTTTGTTAAACCAATCTGTTCGGCTGCAAGACCGATACCCTTATAGCTGTACATCATATCCCTCATCGTATCTAGTATTTTTATTATCTCATCATCTATTTTTTCAACATCCTCTGCTTTCTTTCTTAAAACCGGATCAGGATAAACCTTTATCTCAAAATCCATAAATCCCTCCTGCTAATTGAATAGTATTTACCTTTTGTATAAAAATCAAGAATTTTAGTTTTCCAAACCTTTAAGAGTTTAAAAATTCATAGAGATGACCAAGCATTCTCTTTGCAACCGATTTCTTCATAAAGTTCCTATTACCCATATATCTTGAGTGTATCTGCTTCAATTCGTTTTTGTGATAGATGTTTGCTGCAAATGTGTTTTTATTGAGGCTGCTTGGGAATATTACTATGTCTGCATCCTTAAACTTTGTAAAATTGTTCAAATCCTCATTCTTTACAACAATTGAACCCAAGAAGGATTCCTTATCAGACATTAAAAGTGTCAGATATCCGCCGCTGAAGCTTTCTATTATACCAAGCTTCAAACCTTTTTGTCTCAAAACCCTATCCACAACATCCTCTATACTTTCATCACTGTCTGAATAAGTAAGGTTTCTAAACCGCCCGCAAATCAACTCTTTTGTAGATTCTATTCTGTTTTTATCATCCGAAAACAGTCTTACGGCAAGCTCGCCCTCTTGAGCATTGAGTATAATATCGACACCGTCTGTATCAACTGTTTTTAAAAACTCATCCATATCCGACTCGGGCACACCGACAAGCTTTAAATCGTATCTTAAATGCTCTTTTATGTTAAAAAGCTTTTTGATTTTCACAATTACATAATTTTCAAACATAGGCTTCATCTCGCTCGGCACACCGGGCATTGAGATAAAATAAGCTCTGTTTATCTTTATCATTATACCGCAGGCCGTTCCAAATTCATTTGGAATGGTTTCGCACCCTTTAGGCAGATAAGTCTGTCTCAAGTGTGAAAGTTTAAGCTTTACACCCTTCTTTTTTACCTTTTTTATCACATCTTGATAGATTTTTTTATTGAGTTTTAACTCAACATTTGCACAGCTTGCCAAACCCTGCGTTGTATTGTCGTCAAATGTAGGACCAAGTCCTCCTGTTGTAATAACCAAATCATAATTTTTACTTAAATGTTTAAATGTATCTTCAATCTGTTTTATACTGTCACCTACAGCAGCAATAGTTGAAACATTTAAGCCCAAAAGTTCAAGATTTTTTGCTATATAGTTTGAATTTGTATCCAAAATAGAGCCGTTTAATATCTCATTGCCTATCGAAACAACAGCTACATCCATTTTTTAACCCTTAAAAAAACAGTAATTTTACGGCAAATGCAGCAAGTAAAACCAAAAGTGCAAACCTTATGAATTTGTCGCCTTTTTTAACAGAAACACCTATTGCAAGCCTTGCACCTATAATACTGCCAAGCCCCAAAACAAAACCCACAACAAAATCAACCTGATTAGCAAATATAAACATAGGCAGAACGGCAGTTGTATAAATCACAATCGTTAAAACCTTTATGGCATTTGCCTCAACCATACCAAAACCACCCCAAATGGATGCGGCAATAATAAAAAAACCGACACCAGCTTGTATAAATCCGCCGTATATACCTATAAAAAAGAATGTAGCAACCATCAGTGCCCATTTTTTTTGTGAATAGGTGGTTTTTACAAACTTTTGAGGTGAATAGATGGTGATAAGACTTATCAAAACCATCAGTATGGCTATAATTTTTTTCAAAAGCTCATCAGGAATGTGGGTTGCAATATAACTTCCTAAAATTGAGCCTGCCAGCGCAGAAGGTGCAACAATAAATACAAATTTATAGTCAAGCAGTTTGAGTCTGTAAAATTTCAAGGATGCAAAGGAGTTTTGAATAAGTAGCCCAACCCTGTTTGTGCCGTTTGCAACAGTCGGCGGCAAACCAAAGGCAATCAAAACGGCAAGTGTCAAAAACGAACCGCCAGCAGCCAAAACATTTATAAATCCGACAACTATACCGGCAACAAAAACAAAAAAGAGGTGTAAAGCATCCATTTCAAGAAATATTATATGAATGCAGGATAGGTTGTAAACCAAAAAGAATTGATGTCTTATTTAGTGCACTTTTTAATTTAAGCTTTTGTTAAAAATGAGGTTCAACTAAAAATGATGATATTTGTTGTACTTATCATTTCTATTGAAGGATGCGCGAAAAAAATCAATCACAAAAGTTTTTTGATAATGAGTATAAAATTGTTTAAAATACGGGCTGTTGCTCCCCAGATTATCTCATTGTTGTATTCAAGAAAGGGAGTTTTTCTTTTTTTACCCCTATCTTCGTATATACCATATTTTATGGGAGAATTTTCAATCAAATAGGCAAGCGGAATAAACAAAAGCTTTTCAACCTCATCTTTGCTTATTTCAAACGGCGGCTGCCTGTTTATAATGCCGGCAAACGGATAGATTATAAAATTTGTGGTTAGTGTTTCTGTCGGCTCAACTGCACCGATTATTTGAATATCGCTTTTGTTTATACCCAACTCTTCGCATGTCTCCCTTATGGCTGCCTCTAAAAAGCTTCTATCGGATTTTTCTCTTGACCCGCCGGGAAACGAAATTTGTGAAGGGTGCAGTCTGTCGTATGACGGTTTTTTCTCAAAAACTAAAACCATCTCCCCGTTAAGATTGAGAAAAGGTATAATTACCGCCGATTCTTTGGCGTCGGTTTCTTTTTTTGGATATTCTTTCGGCAAAACTGCTTTCAATCTTTCTATCAACATGACAAATTTATACAAAAAATCACCGCTTTTTTGTAGATATTTATTGAGCGTCAGCAAAAGGTATCTATTAAATAAAAGCGTTTGTAATCCGTAGAGGTTTATATATTTACAAAACAAGTTACAGAAAAACATAGGTCGGATGACCCATATAAATATTATTCAATAAATATTTATGTCAATAGATGGTAAAAAGATGTATAATTTCTATAATGAAGCTTGTGATTGCTTATGGTATATGGCTTGATGTATTAGGGCATCCATTTTCTCAGGTAGACTAAAATACTCAAAATATGCTGTAATCGAGTTATCCTCTTTAATAATATTAGACACTACGGCAGGTATACTTATAAGCTCTTTTAAAGGCTTCATCTTAATCAAAACCGTATCTCCTATGTTTAAATCAAATGAAGGGTTCTCGGCTTTTGCCGAAAGTGACTTTGAGCCAAATCTTTTTGTCTTCAATTTCAGATAAGTTTTGTTTGATTCTTTCGAATTCAAGATTGTACCCGACAATTTCAAAGGTACGGCAATCATATCAAATTCCCAAAATACATTCAAATTTCCCAACATTTCACTCGATGTATTTTTTATCAAAACATTAACCGATTCGTCTGTACTTGAAATAACAACACTCTCAAAATCATATATAATATCAAAAAAAGAAAATTGAACCCTAACCACACTATCAACCTTAATATCACAAGAGGTTGTATCGTAAAACTTTATACCAGCTATGTTATTGCCTATATACTCAATCACACCCTGAATTAACTCTATACTTTCTCCTTTTTGAAACACAACAACAACCGGTTTACCTACATTGCTTATATGGTTCGAATTTAAGAATTCATACTCCCTATCCAGATAATACTTTTTTATTGTAACAAGTGCAGCATCAACAACACTGCAGTCAAAGGATTTTCCGCAGGAATGCTCTATAGCACTCATAATATAATGTATATCGAAACCTTTTCTTCCGGGTCTATCTGTGTATAAACCGTCAACCACTTCGCTCAATGCAAGTATTTTTGATTCTATGGGTATATCGTTTGAGCTAAAGCCGTAATATCCTCTGCCATCAACCCTCTCGTGATGGTAATAAGCAATATTAACAATATCTTCTGTTATGGGGTTATTAGAAAAAATAACTTTAAGAAACTCCGGATGCTTTTTTACCATATCCATCTCTTCTTTGGATAAGCTGCCCTCTTTATAAAAAATATCCCTCGGTAGATACATTTCTCCCAAATCATGAATGAATGATGCATAACATATATTTCTCTGTACTGATTTCGACAAACCCATCTTTTGAGCAATAGCAACAGACAAGTCTGCGACCCTGAATGAATGATAGAATGTTCTTGGTCTTGCATTTTTAATTACATTTAAAGCATTTACAGCATAGTACCGTTTTGATATGTCTTTTCTTATTTCTATATATAAATCCACAAGATAGGGTTTAATGGATTCTGCCAACTCATTAAGTGTGTTTTTTGTATACTGGGATATGTAATCTTTTTTTATTACAAACTCAAAAAAACCAAGACACTGAAAACTAAAACAAATCTGTTTCACATACAATGTCGAGTTGTTTATAAATTCTCCATACAAAAAAGGATAATTTGTTTCTATGGGTGATTTACTTTCATATTCCTTTTTGCTTGAGAGTATATCGGAAAAATTCTTTTCAAGACTGAGCTGCAAACCCTTGTATATCTTTAAGAAATCTTTGCCGGATTCAAAAATATTAAGCAAAAAAACCTGTTTGTCGCTCAACTTAAAAAAGAGCATAAAGCGAAACGGTTCATTATCGATTTGAGATAGATGAAATCTTATCAAATCCTTAATGTCGTTAATGGGGTTATAATCCATAAACTCTCCTATTTTTTGTAGCTGTAGGTTCCGCTTTTTCCGCCTTCTTTATACAAAAGCCTTATATTGTTTATTTCTATGGATTTATCTATCGCTTTACACATATCATAAATTGTCAAAGCGGCAATGCTCACCGCTGTTACGGCCTCCATCTCTATACCTGTTTTATGTGTGATTTTTGCCTCCGAAAATATTTTAACAACATGGTTATCATCATCAAGCTCAAAATTAATATCAATACCCTCAACAGTCAAAGGATGGCACATAGGTATAAGATGGGGTGTCTGTTTTGCTCCCATAATACCTGCAACCTGGGCTACAGATAAAACATCTCCCTTTTTTACCCTACCCTCTTTGAGAGCAAAATAGGCATCTTTTGATAATTTTACCTCTCCGTATGCTTTTGCTATTCTGAGCGTGTAATCTTTGTGGCTAACATCAACCATTTTTGCACGCTTTTGTTTATTAAAATGTGTAAAATCCATTTATCCTCCTATAGCCGACATTGTTGAATGTATTGATTCTGTAAGCATAGAGTGTTCCTTTGGCTTAATCTTTATCGAATATTTTATTAATTTCTCGACCATAACCTCATCTTTTCTTGCCACAGCATCTTTTACATTAACTCTTATATCATGACCAAGACAAGCAATAATATCCCCTTCGCTTGACAGTCTTATTCTATTGCATGCAGCACAAAATGCTTTGGAAAGAGGTGTTATAAATCCTATATATCCGTCTTTTGTTTTGTAGTAAACAGAAGGTCCGTTTGTTTTTTTATCCGATGATTTAATATCAAACCTATCTTTAATAATGTCTTTTATTCGCTTTATGCTGATAAAATAATCCTTCCAGTTGGGTATAAGCTCTGTAGGCATAAGTTCAATGAAGCGTATATCATATCCCCGTTTATGGGCAAATTCAATAAGCTGCGTAATTTCATCATCATTGATTGTCTTCATAACAACAGTATTGATTTTTGTCTTTGTAAAACCCGCACTGTCTATGACATCAAACCCTTTCAAAACATCATCAAGAACACCCATTCTTGTTATCTGTTTAAATTTATCCTTTGAAAGCGTATCAAGGCTTACGGTTATTCTGTCCAATCCTGCATCTTTTAGTCTCTCTGCATATACAGGCAGCATGGTTCCATTTGTAGTTAAAGATATTTCCTTTATTCCGTCTGTTTTTCTAACAAGAGACACAAGATTATCAAGATGTTTTCTCACCAACGGCTCTCCACCTGTAAGCTTAACTTTGCTTATACCAAGCTTTCCCGCAACTTTTATAAAAAACGATATCTCCTCGTAGGTTAGAAGGGTATCCATCGGCTTCCAGTTTATTCCACCTTCAGGCATACAGTATATACATCTAAAATTACATCTGTCTGTTACGGATATTCTTATATAATTTATCTTTCTTCCAAAACTATCTATTAACTGTTCCATATCTTTACCATATCCTCAAAGTGCTTCTTATCGTTATACAAAACATCGGAAACACTTATAAATCCGTGGGCGTTTATATCTTTCAAAGCTTCCAAATTTTCATATTTTATGCCGCCTATTAAATATCCGGGTTTTTTTGAGACCTTCACCATATCTTTGGCAGTTTCAATACCTATGGACGATGCTACATCATCCTTTGTTGTTGTATAAAAAACAGGTCCTATTCCGATATAATCGCAGCACTGTGCATTCTGCGCCTCTTCAACACTGTGAGTGCTTAATCCGATAATAAAATCTTCGGGCACAATTTTCTTTATTTCGCAAACAGGTATATCTTTGTCACCGACATGAACACCGTCGGCTTCAACAACCAAAGCCAAATCAACCCTATCGTCAATAATATAGATAATGTCTTTTTTGCCGATTAGCTCTTTGATTTTTTTTGCTTCCTCATATTTTTCCTTATCGGTTTTGTATTTGCAGCGATACTGCAAAATTTTCACATCAAAATCTATCAGTTTTTTTGCCGACTCTATAGAGCCGTATTTTTCATCCGTTATTCCGTAGAACCCTTTTGGCAAATCCATTTGGCCACCTCATATAAATTATTAAAAACAGCTTCGGCTTTTGTTTTTTCTTTTATATCGCTGCCGTATCCCGTTGTTACAAGTATCGGTGTTATACCTGCATTTATACCAAGCTCAACATCGCTTTCTTTATCTCCCACCACATAAGAGAGTTTTTTGTTTATCCTAAATCTTTTTACAGCCTCATCAATCATTCCTGTTTTCGGTTTTCTACACAAACAGTTATCTTCCGGTGTATGCGGACAAAAATAAAATTTTTCTATCAAACCCTCAAGCATATAGTTAAGAACGGCATGGGTTTCATAAACAAAATCCTTTGTAAAATAGCCCCTTCCAACACCCGATTGATTGCTTACAACTATAAGCTTGTATCCGCATTTGTTCAGCAGTTCCAGCCCCTCTTTGACATAAGGCAAAATCTCAATATCTTCTATTTTGCTGAGATAGTTTACATCCTTTATTATTGTCCCATCCCTATCCAAGAAAACGGCTTTTACTTCCATCTGTTGTGCATCCATAGGTATTTCTCAGGCTCCTTTCTAATCCAATTTTCGTATCTTTTATGAATATCCTCCATCAATTTCTTTGCACTATCTTTAAAACCAAGGCTTTTATCTGCAAAAATAGGTTTTTCTATTACAATTTCAGAACCGTTTTTATCTTCTTTCATATATGCAGTCAAAACAGGCACATCAAGTCTGTATGCAAATGCTGCCATCCCTTCCGCAACCCTTGCATCTCGTCCAAAAAATTTTATCTTCATCTTATCATCCCTTCTTGCCTGATCTGTCAAAATACCCAATATACCGTTTTTTTTCAAAATCTTTAAAAAATTAAAGGCATTTGCATTTTTTGTCAAAAGCAGTTTATTGCCACAGCTTGTTCTTTTTTCCTCAACAAGTCTATTTACGCTTCCATTATCAATAGGTCTTACCACAACAAACACAGGTTCAACCAAAAGTGCAAAGGCACACACCATCATCTCCCAGTTACCAAAGTGTGCCGTTGTAAAAATAACTCCTCTGTTTAAAGATTTTGCATAATTGAAATGTTCAAGTCCCGTAATTTTAATATGCTTTCTTATGAATTTTTCATCACCTAAATGCTTAATATTATCAGAAACCATATTTGAAAAGTAGAAAAATGTTTTTATGGTTGTTTTTTTATAGTTTTCGCCTAACGCAAGTCTAATATTATTTTGAGTTAATTTTCTTCTTTTCGGCATAGCACAAAACAGTATAAAAGCAAATACATACAATATAATTCTCAAAACCGGCTTTGGAAGAACCCTTAAAACATTAAATAAAAACTTCATTTTCTTTTATATAATTTTCAACAAAATCAACAACTGCATCTATATCATTCAAATCAATAACCTTAACATCCATATCAATATCCTTTTTATCGCTGACAATCAAAATTATATTTTTAACACCCTTGTTTATCAAAAAATCGTCACCAACACCATCCCGTTTAACCTCAATCTTATCTATATCCTCAAGCTTGTAACCCTCAACAAAAACAATGCTGCAGTCTTTGAACATATCCTTTATTTCGCTAAACGGCTTTTCGTATTTTCTATCCTCTACAACAGCGAGCTTTTCTTTGGAGGATAAAACAACCCTCACTGCCCCCGAATGTTTGAGTCTGTATGAGTCTTTACCGGGGTAGTCTATTTCAAAAGAATGGGCATCGTGCTTGACTGCTCCGACCACATAACCCTTATTTGAAAAAATATTTATCAATTTTTCAAGAAGCGTTGTTTTTCCGCTCCCTGAATATCCGACAAAACCCAAAAAAACAGTTTTCATGTTTGCCTCCTGCTTATTCATAACTTTTTATCTCTAATATGTAAAGCCTCTTTATTTTTGCCGGACTTTTGTGTATATTATTTGAAAAAAAAGGGGGGGTTATGAAAGCAATAAAATTTTTTCTTATTTTAATCATAATCGGCGTATTGGCAGCAGGTGGATATTACGGTGCAAACCTCTATGCCAAAAACAAAGCTTTAAAAACAATAAACAAAATAATCAAAGATGAACACCTTGAATCTCTTGTCGATTATGACGATGTAGAAGCCGATATATTCTCCCATACGATTACGATAAAACATGTAAAATTCAGCATCCAAAACCAGATGACTGCAGAAGATGTAGGCATAATTAAATGCGAAAATGCCGTAATCGATGGCAGTTGGAATAAAGACTACAGATTTAGGCTCAACAATATTTCATTCATAAACCTAAATCCACAATCCCCGCCAAAACTCATAGACAAAGAAATAGCAAAAGCCGCATATGCCGTCTTTGATATAGAAAAACAACAGGATATTACATCAAAATTTGTAGGTAAAATAGAGGGTATTAGATTAAGCAGACTTGTATTTGCAGTAGACCAAAACAAAAAAACCCAAGCATTACAAAAGGTTATAAAAATCAACAATCCCATTTCAGTAAACATAAATATGATAACAGATATAAACAAGAAAACCGTCAACATAAAAAATTACGAATTAAACTTTCATAACAATCTCGGCATTGCCTATTCAATGTATTTGAAAAATGTTGATGCAAAAGGCATAAACAGAATCCTCAAACAGGTCAAACAAAACCAAAACAATTTTATGGTTTTGGCAAATATAATGGGAAAAGTTATGCAAATCAAACCTGTTTTTATGAAGATAACAATAAAAAACGAAGGTGTGGTTGACAGAATGCTCGCTCAGGAAGCAAAAGAAAAACATACAACAAAAGAAATCTTAATAAAAAAACAGCTTCAAAACCTTAAAAACAGCCCATTCGGTGACAAACTTGCCAAACCCCTTGAAAATTTCTTAACCTCAAAGTCAAAAAAATTGGTAATAAAACTCATAAACAAAAACAAATTAAGCTTAGGCGATCTTGCAATGGGTTCAAAAAATATCACTTCTATTTTCTCAAAAATCGAAATAGAATTTGGAAATTAAATATACACGGATATAGGATACAAAAATGGGTATAGGTATATTGTGTTCGGGTGGTGACTGCGCAGGCATGAATCCCGCAATCAGGAGATTTGTGGATAAATGCATTAATGAAAATACGCAGCCGTATTTTATATATGATGGCTTAAGCGGAATGATTGACGGACACATAAAAAAAGCCTCCCACACAGATGTATCCGGCATTATACACAAAGGCGGGACAATAATACGCTCATCCCGCTCCAAAAGATTTTTTGAAAAAAAATTCAGAGAGCAGGCGTTTAACAATCTTGCAAAAAACAATATAGACAAACTTGTTGTACTTGGCGGTGACGGCTCATTTAGAGCACTGAAACAGTTCTATGATGATTTTGGCGTAAAATTTGTTGGAATCCCCGCTACAATTGATAATGATGTAAATTTGACAGAATACTGTCTCGGTGTAGATACGGCACTCAATGTAATACGCTCTGCAATAGACAATATAAGGGATACTGCATCATCGTTCAGGCGTGCCTTTGTAATTGAAGTTATGGGTAGAGAATGCGGTTATCTTGCTTTGGTTTCAGCCATTACAAGCGGGGCTGAACTGTGTATTATACCGGAAATTGAACCAAACATGAACAATCTCGAAAAAAGGCTGTCAAACGAATTAAATGCTGGTAGAAACTACCTGATAGCCATTGTTACAGAGGGAACAGGTAAAACAGAAACCATAAAAGAATGGATTGAAAACAGACTAAATCTAGATTCGAGAATTTCAATACTCAGTCATATTCAAAGAGGTGGAAATCCGACAGTTTATGACAGACTTATGGGTTTTGAATTTATTGATTTCGGTTTAAACACCCTCTTGAAAAACAGCATGCCAAACGGAGTGGTTACATACAAAAACGGATATTTCTCTATGGAAACAATAGACAAAGTAGTATCCGGCAAATACAGAATAAAAGAAAATATTCTAAAACTGGCATATAAAATGTCCGGTATATAAAAACCAAATTGTTGTGCTAATTTACCAATATTTATTACATTTGCTCGCAGTCAGCTGTTGGGTATATGACAAACGATAATAAAAACAATCACCTCGTTTTGACATTTCATACAACGGTTTAAATATGGTGCGTTTGGCATTTCAACGCTTAAAATTTTCAGTTTTGCACTATGTTTATTTATTGCTATCATCTTCATTTATAGAACTATCTGCCAAATGCACTATATTTTTTGTTGTAGGGCGTTATTCATTATTTTTCCTTTTGATAAAATCTGAAATATGATTTGGAATTTCAGCTTTATTATTTACAAATTCATCAGATATGGGAAAACCATAAACTTTTTTAACAGGAATTGTTCCTGCCCAAAAATCAAGATTTAAATCATCTTTATTATCAGATGGTGGCGTGTTTGCAATTTTTGCAGATGCTGTTTTAATTGTTATTTCTAATACTCTTGTTGCTTTTAATTCTTTTTCATTCGGTTTTCTACAATATTCCCAACGATTTGGAACAAAATGATTTATAATCGTTTTCAAACCTTTCAGTTTATCTTTATCATTTGTTAATTCTTTCACAGAGCCAAAAACCATTACAGAACGATAATTAACAGAATGGTTAAATGCGGAACGGGTTAATTTCATTGCGTCTAAAATCATTACATTTAAGCAAACTTCTCCTGTTTCCAACAAGGCATTTGTCATTCTATTCTTTTGCGAGCCGTGGATATAAATTTTGTTGTCAAGTCTCCCAAAATTTATAGGTTGAACAAATGCTTTATTGTTATAAATAAAAGCAATATTACAAATTTCAGTTTTGTCGAGTATTGAATATATTTCAGATTTATCATAAGTAGCTTTTTTCGCCCCTCTTTTTACAGTATTTATTTCTGATTTATTAAATTTCATTTTTTTAATAATCTATTTTTTAGGTTTACTTTTCTAATGCCCTACAACGTTTGTATATCATCTATTGTTGTTATTCCACCAAATTGGCGCGCTAAACACAATTGTTTATATTTTTCTTTTATCATTTTTACCCAAAAATCCACTCATATTTCTGTCTCCGACGATTTTCAGTATATCTAAAATCAAAAACATGGTCAAGAATGTGAGGTTCAAAAATATACAGCATTATGCCCACAATCGGGATTAAACATAAATATCTATACTCACAGCCTTTATCAATTCACTTTTTCAAGAGTATCAATTAAACCATACAAATTCAATCCCATAATGCCAAAGAAAGAAAACTTGAAAAATGAGCCGTATATGATAAAAATAAAACAAAAAACGAAGGGGGTAAAGTATGAAAAGGATTATCAAAACAAAAAGGGCTCCTAAAGCTTTGGGACCTTATTCGCAAGCCGTTGTTCAAGGCGATTTTTGTTTTGTTTCTATGGAGCTTGGAATAAACCCCCAAACAAAACAGTTGGAAAATGCAACAATCGAAAGCGAAACAAAACAGGCAGTTGAAAATGTAAAAAACATACTAAAAGAGGCCGATTTTTCTTTAGACGATGTTGTAAAGGTTACACTCTATGTAACCGATATTTCACTCTTTGGCAGAATAAACGAAGAGTATGCAAAATTTTTCAAAAAAGAACCTCCTGCAAGGGCTCTTGTTGTTCAATCCGCAATGCCGCTTGATGCCAAAGTTGCCGTAGATGCCATAGCGTATAAGGGATAAAAAATGAATTTGGCAGAAAAACTTCACAACTCAATGATAGATGCGCCCGATAAAGTTTTAAAATTCGAAGACAATACATACAGTTTTCTGCATATAGACAAACATATAAAAAAAGCTGCAGCATTTTTAAAATCACTCGGTGTGCAGCATCAGGACAGGGTTGCACTGCAGCTTGAAAAATCTATGGATTTTATCTATTTGCACTTTGCAAATCTCTGGATTGGCGCAATTACACTGCCCTTAAATCCAACATATTCCGAAAAAGAGGTTGAATACTTCCTGAGCGATTCAAAAAGCAAACTTTTCATTACAAACAAAAACAATTTAAAAAGGCTGTACGGTATGGTATCAAATTTGGGCATAAATACTGCAGCAGTTGAGAATATAGATTTATCAAGCTATGATGAGGTTGATAAAGCTTTCCAAACAGACAAGGATGATGTTGCACTAATTGCCTACACATCAGGTACAACAGGGAAAAACAAGGGTGCAATGATTACACATTCAAATCTGATAAACAATATGGAGGCGTTAAAAAAGCTTTGGCGTTTTAGCGAAACTGACAAACTTCTCCACACACTGCCAATATTTCATGTTCACGGACTTGTTGTTGCACTTCAAGGGGCAATGAATGCAAAAAGCGATATTATCATGCATAAAAAGTTTGACCCTCAAAGGATTTGGCAGACAATCGAAAAAGAAAAAATAACAATGTTTATGGGTGTTCCGACACTCTATCAAAAACTTGTAGATACATGGCATATGATGCAGCAAAAACCCGATATCTCATCTATGCGTATATTTATATCGGGCTCTGCTCCGCTTCCCGATGTTTTATTTAAGCAATTTTATGAAATTACCGGTCATAAAATACTTGAACGATACGGTATGAGTGAGGCGGGCATGATAGCCTCAAATCCATACGAAGAAGAAAAACGCATACCGAAAAGTGTCGGATATGCCCTTGAAGGATGCAAAATAAAAGTTGTCAAAAATAAAAACAAGACAAAGCCGTTTGAGGTTGGAGAGGTTTACATACAAGGAAACAATGTTTTTAAAGGCTATTGGCAGATGCCTGAAAAAACAAAAGAATCATTTGAAAACGGCTGGTTTAAAACCGGTGATTTGGGCTATACCGATGAAACAGGCAGGCTGTTTCTTGTTGGAAGAGCAAAAGAACTTATTATAACAGGCGGACTAAACGTTTACCCAAAAGAGGTTGAATATGTCATAGAAGAACACGACAACATAAAAGAAACTGCTGTTTTTGGGGTTAAAGATAGAGAATTCGGAGAAAGGGTTGAAGCTGTGGTTGTACTGAACAAACAGACACAAACAACCGAAAATGAAATAATTGAATTTTGCAAAAACAATCTTTCTCACTACAAATGCCCAAAAAGGGTTCACATCGTCGATGAGATACCAAAAAATACAATGGGTAAAATACAAAAAAATATCCTAACTGAAAGGTATTCTGAAAAACTATGAAAGTACATCCCGAATGCTATAACTGTTTTATCACTCAAGCCATTAGAAGCTCAAAACTGCATACAGGCAACAAAGAAAAAATCTTAAATGTCGTTCAAGGTGTTATAAGAAAACTAACAAACATAGACCATTCTCTTCCGCCGCCGATTATAAGTGAAGAAGTCTACGAAACAATAAGAAAAGAACTCGTTGTGGATGACCCGTACAAAGATATAAAAAGAAAATACAACGACATAGCAAAAAGCTATTCGGATTTCTCGAAAGCCAAAATAAAAAATTCAGAAAATAAGCTGATGTGTGCGCTTAAGCTGTCTTTGGCCGGAAATATTATAGATTTTGGCGGTGAAATGGATAAATTCAGCATAGAAGAAACAATAAACGACACACTTGCAAGCGGATTTCATATAAACGATATAGAAATTTTCAAAACAAAACTCAAGGATGCAAAAAACCTCGTTCTGCTTGCCGACAATGCAGGAGAGATTGTTTTTGATAAAATTCTGCTTGAAACGATAAAAAACCTCTACCCCTCCTTAAATATTCATGTGTTTGTAAGAGGCGGCAACATTATAAATGATGTAACTGTTGAAGATGCCGATTATGTTGGAATGGGCGATACTGCAAAAGTTGTAAAAACACAAAAAGCAATACCCGGTTTTTGGCCTGATTTTTGTGATGAAGACTGTAGAAAAATTTGGGAAGATGCCGATATAGTTATTTCAAAGGGACAAGGAAATTTTGAAACACTGTCTGAAATCAAAGATAAAAGAATATTTTTCCTTTTTATCATAAAATGCCGAGTTGTTGCACAATTTCTCAATCTGAAGAAATTCTCAAAGATATTTTTAAACAACAATTTCTAACATGAAAAAAACAGCAGGTGTTGACGAAGCTGGAAGAGGTCCCTGGGCAGGACCTGTTGTTGCAGCATGTGTTATACTTGACAAAGATATCCCGAATCTTGATGCAATAAACGATTCAAAAACCTTAACAGACAAAAAACGCAGAGAGCTTTATGGGATTATCAAAGAACATTCGATTTACGGTATAGGTGTTGCATCAAATAGAGAAATTGATTCACTCGGTATTGTAAAAGCAACCGAGCTTGCCATAAAAAGAGCAATTGAGCAGATGAGTGAAAAGCCCTACTTTTTGCTTGTTGACGGAAGGGATAAATTCGATTTGCCTATTAAATATAAATCCATCATAGACGGAGACAAAAAGGTCAAATCCATAGCAGCTGCATCCATTTTGGCAAAGGTCTGGCGTGACAGATATATGGAACTTGCAGGCGATATTTATAAAAATTACGGATTTGAAAAACACAAAGGCTACGGCACAAAGCTTCATACACAAAACCTAAAGAAATATGGTGTATGCCAACTTCACAGATTGAGCTTTAAGCCCGTTAAGGCAATATATGAGCTAAAAAAACAAAAACCCAAACTTCTTCTTCATGCCTGCTGCGCACCCTGCGCTACAAGTGTTATAGAACGATTAAAAGAAAACTATGATATTGAGGTTTTATTTTACAATCCGAATATTCATCCAAAACGTGAATATGAAATAAGGCTTGATGAGATTAAAAGGCTGTGCAAACACCATAACATAAAGCTTCATACTGAAGAATACGACACAAAAAAGTGGTTTAAATTTGCAAAAAAATACAAATACGAAAAAGAGGGCGAAAAAAGATGTCTCATGTGCTACGGAATGAGAATGTCAAAAACCGCCAAAACAGCAAAACAGCTCGGATTTGATTATTTTACCACTACACTTTCAGTCAGTCCTTTAAAGAAATATGATAAAATAAAGCATATAGGAAAAATTTTGGAGAAAAGTTTTAAAATAAAATTTGAGTATACAGATTTTAAAAAGAAAGACGGGTTTAAGCGTTCTGCAGAACTATCAAAAAAATTTGGCTTCTACAGACAGAACTACTGCGGATGCATCTATTCAATGAGAATTCCATAACCTTATAAATTGATTTTTATTTTACGTTTCTATATGATAGATAAAGCAAAAGTTTCAAAAAAGGCGGTGAATTTATGTACACAATGGATGTAATCATCGAAAAAAAAGCAAGATGGAGCTTTAAGAATGTCCTTACAGAAAAAAACCTAAAATATATGGAGTGGTTTATAGAGTTTGATTCCAAAAGCTGCATAATATCGTTTGACATAGACAATAAGGACACCTTGAAAGATATACTCCATTTTTTAAAGAAAGAGTCTCCGAAATCGAGGCTTGTTTTACCAAACGGCAGCAACATAAACCCCGCAAAACAGAAATTTGAAGATATTGAGTCTGCAATTTTTGAGAAAATCTTTTCCAAGGAGTGATATATGTCAAAAAAAGAACTAAAATATAAAGATTTACAAGTTAAATTTGATATAGACTTGGACAAAATAGCACCAAAAGACGACAGTTTTATTGCACAAGAAAGAATAGAAACCGCAATCAAAAAGATGATAAACATGCGTTCTTTTGACTACAATCTGTTTATTTCAGGCAGTCTAAGCAAAAACGATAAAGAGATAATAAAAAAGAATATTATAGAATCCACTTCAGGTAATAAAACAGAGCTTTATGATTACTGCTATGTCAATAATTTTAAAAACCCAAAAATGCCAAAGGTTTTAAAGCTTAAAAAAGGCATGGGTGAGATTCTATCCAAACAGATGGATGAATTTGTGGGATATTTAATAAAAAGCGTCCCAAACATATTTGAAAGCAAAGAATACGAAGAGAAAATTCAGGAGGTTATCTCATACTACAACGAAAAGCAAAATGAACTTGATAAAGAAATCCAAAAAAAGGCAAATGATTTGGATTTTGTAATAAAATTTTCACAAATGGGCATAACAATAACGCCTATAGTATCAGGCAAAGCAATAAACGAACGTGAATATTCAAATCTGTCCGATTCACTAAAACAAGAGATTGAAGAAAAAAGAAAACATTTAGAAGAGGATTTGGATGAATTCTTAAGAAAAAGCAGAGAACTTGATAAAGAAAAACAAAAAAAGATAAAAAAAATAAACGATGAGATGGGGCTTTTTATTGTAAGCCAACGCATTGATGATATAAAAGAAAAGTTTAAAGATTGTAAAAATGTGGAAGAATTCCTTGATGAGGTTGAGGAATATACCCTAAACAATATAGCCATCTTTTTACCTCAGAAGAACCAACAATTTCCCTTTATGCAGACAAAACCAAGATACACAGAATACAAAATAAACCTATTTGTTAACAACAAAGATGCCGAAGACGTTCCTGTTATTTATGAAGAAAATCCAACCTACTACAATCTGTTTGGCAAACTCGAAAAACAGGCTTATTTCGGTTCATTTGTGACAGATTTTACACACATAATAGCAGGCAGCATACACAAAGCAAACGGAGGATACCTAATTCTTGATGCAGTAAGCATCTTAACAAACCCAGGAGTATGGGATACTCTGAAAAAATCTTTGTCTTCAAAAAAGAGCATTATTGAGGAGTGGAGTGAAAAATACGGTATCCTTGCATCAGAAACTCTAAAACCTCAGCCTGTTGATTTGGATATAAATATTATTTTAATTGGACCTGAGTATATCTTTGACATTCTCTACAGCTACGATGAGGATTTTTCAAAACTCTTCAAGATAAAAACAAATTTCAACCATTCCATAAACAAAAACCAAGAAAGTGTGGAAAAATTTGCTGCAAAAATCCTTTCGTTTTGTGACAAAAACAATCTAAAAAAACCGGATAAGAGTGGACTTGAGGGACTTTTGAAGCATTCATGCAGACTCAGTGAAGACAGAACAAAAATGTGGGTATATTATGATGATGTATTGGACATCCTAAGGGAATCTCAAATCAAATGTAAAAATAATTTTGTTTCATACGGTGATATTAAAGAAACAATAGATGAAAAATTTTTCCTCAAAAATCTTTGGAAAGAAAAGATTTATGAAATGATGGAAGATGGAACCATCATACTTGATTTAAAAGGAAAAAAAATCGGTCAAATAAACGGCTTATCGGTTATCGATCTTGGCGACATATCATTCGGAAGACCGAACAAAATATCTGTCAAAACATTTATGGGAAAAGACGGTGTAATAAATATCGAACGGGAATCAAAACTCTCTGGGAAAATCTTTGACAAGGCATCATTTATAATATCCGGTTATATGGGGCAAAAATACGGCTTTAATAAAACATTAAGCTTTGCTGCATCCATTTCGTTTGAGCAGTCATACTCATATATTGAAGGTGATAGTGCATCTATTGCAGAAACAGTTGCTCTGTTGTCTTCTTTGGCTGAAATTCCCATTAAACAGAACCTCGCAGTAACAGGTTCTATGAGCCAAGACGGACATGTTCAACCTATAGGCGGAGTAAATGAAAAAATAGAAGGTTTCTATGATATCTGCAAACAAACAGGTAATCTAAAGGGCAGCGGTGTTGTAATACCAAAACAAAACATCAAAAATCTGATTTTAAAAGACGAGGTTTTAGAATCTATCAACAAAAAAGAATTCCACATATACTCAATAGATACAATAGACGACGCTATAGAGATATTCAGCGGATTAAAAGCAGGAAAAAGAATAAAAAGCGGCTTTGAAAAAGACAGTTTTCACTATTTTGTTGATAAGAAATTCAAAAAAATCAACAACATATTCAAAAAAGAAGGTGAAATATAATGTTGAGATTTCTTGATGCAGGCGAATCACACGGTAAAGCATTAATTGCTGTTCTTGAAGGCTTTCCGTCAAAATTGAAGATTGACACAAATTTCATAAATAAAAATCTGCTTTTGAGGCAATCAGGCTACGGACGAGGCGGTAGGCAGAAGATAGAAAAGGACAAAGTGGAATTTTTAAGTGGAGTTAGATTTCTTGAAACAATAGGCTCACCCATAACAATGGCGATATATAACAGAGATTTTGAAAATTGGAAAAATATCATGGCATACGATGCCGAATATTCAGAAGAAAAACGCGTAACATCACCAAGACCCGGTCATGCTGATTTGACAGGATATATTAAATACGACAGACAGGATATGAGGGATGTGCTTGAACGCTCAAGTGCAAGGGAAACAGCAATAAGGGTTGCAGTCGGCTCCTTATGTGAATACGCCCTTCTGCAGCTTGGAGTAAAACTTACAGCCTACGCAAAATCCATAGGTTCCGTAGAATGTAGTAATATTGACTACAACGATGAATACTTGGAAAGCAAAATAGAAAAATCCCATGTTTTCTGCCCGGATGAAAAAGCAAGCGATTTGATGATTGCACAAATTGAAGAGGCTAAGAAAGAAAAAGATAGTATCGGAGGAAGCGTTGAAATTTATGCAAAAGGCGTTGTCTGCGGGTTGGGCAGCTACTCTCAATGGGATAGAAAGCTTGATGCAAAACTGTCATACGCATTAATGAGCATACAGGCTGTCAAGGCGGTGGAGATTGGTGATGGTTTTGAAAATTCGAAGCGGTTTGGTTCAAATGTGCATGATGAAATAGTTTATAACAATAAATACAAAAGAAAAACAAACAGAGCCGGTGGCATAGAGGGCGGAATGTCAAACGGTGAGCCCATTATTGCAAGAGCATACATGAAGCCGATACCCACACTGCTTAAAGGTCTTGAATCTGTAAACATAAAAACAAAAGAGCAAACTATGTCTGCATTTGAAAGAAGCGATGTATGCGCTGTGCCAGCTTTGGGGATTGTTGCAAAATCTGTTGTCGCATTTGAACTTCTCAATGCATATTTGGAAAAATTCGGAGCAGACACTATGGATGAGCTTTCTCAAAGGGTTAAACATTATAAAGAATATACCCTAACAAAATGAGCAATATAGTTCTTGTAGGATTTATGGGCTGCGGCAAAAGCTCAACAGCGAGATATATTTCAAAGCAATATAACCTAAAATTTGTCGATACGGACAGATTAATAGAAAAAAAGACACACATGACAATAAAAGAAATTTTCGAAAAAAAAGGCGAAAATTATTTTAGAAATTTAGAAAGGACAATACTTAAAACAAACATTGAGTTTTGCAAAAACTGCGTTATTGCAACAGGTGGCGGCCTACCCTGCCAGTTTGACAATATGAACATCTTAAAAAAAATCGGATGGGTTTTTTGGTTAAAAATAGATTTCGATGATATAAAAAACAGATTAAAAAACAGGTCAAACAGACCGCTTTTCAATGACAACCAAAAGGCAAAAGAGTTGTTCAATCTAAGAACAAACTGCTACACAAAAGCACATTTTCATATAGATGCAAACAATTCTTTGGAGATTGTAGTAGAAAAAATATTTGATAAAATTAGCTCTTGACTTTTTTAAAAAAAAGTTTATAAATATACACGCTTGACGCGTGGTGGAGCAGTCTGGTAGCTCGTCGGGCTCATAACCCGAAGGTCGTAGGTTCAAATCG
>JALWEJ010000078.1 GCA_027014115.1 Desulfurellales bacterium | reverse complement strand
CGAAAGAACAATAATTGAGAATTTTAATTTTTCATTATTAACGGAAATCTTTCCTACAACAGAATTATTCACTGAGGACGAATTAAATTTTTTAATCGGTTTGCAAAAAAGAGTTTGAGAAAAACATATCCGAATTAAGTGAATTTGAAATAAAAAAAGAATTTGAACAACTGGCTATTGATTTAAGTTGGAAATCTTCACAAATAGAGGGAAACACATATTCGTTACTGGAAGCGGAACGGCTTTTAAAAAGATATTTATTGAACAGTTTGAATTTGCAGTGAAAACATATTTTTAAAGGAGTCAACAATGTCAACTTTAACAGCTGAAATTTTAATAGGCGCACCCCATATTTATCATGGAGGTATAGCCCCTACTCATTATCTGTTTTTATCTGAAAACAGCAAACCTGCTTGGATTTTAATTAAAGAAAATGTAGCAAGAAGAGGAGGTATAGGTAAAAAAATTGTTTGGATACCAAATGTTGAAAATATGCTTGAAATAGGGTTTTTAATGGTAGCATATCATGTTTTGAAGGATGAAAATATAATAAATATGTCTGAAGAGTTAAATTCGGATATAAAAAAAGATTTTGTTCATTTTTATTCTCTTTTTGATGAAAAAAGCGAAAATGAATTACACAAACTTTGCAAAAATTTAAAACAGTTCCCAAAACTGATTATCTCTATTTTTCAAACATCCACCCTCTTGGGTCAACTACATGTTATAGAGAAATACAATATGGATGTTGAGGTGTGTTTGCCTGTATACACAAGACAGTATTCAGCTTGGTCTGAAAAGGTTGAAATCAAAGGAAACCTAAATAACAGCTATCTGAAGAGAGGTAAGCCTGTATGAAACTTATAATTACATCCTGCGGGCTAAGCCTTCTTACTAACTATTTCGAAAATATAAGACACCAAATATACACATACGCAAACTCCAAAGAAGATGAATTACAAAATCAAGATAAGGATTTTATAAACTTGATAAAAAACAACAGAACATCACTTTTGGAAAAATTAAAAAACTCCAGTACAAAAGAGCTCAAAAAAAGTTCTGCAGAGCTCAATTCAATTTTAACTTTTTATGAAAACAGCAAAAAAGATCCAAATGATTTTCACTATATTATCCATACAGACACATTTTTGGGAGAATTTGCAGCAGATATTATTAAAGAATTCATAACAGAAAAGCTCAACATTACATGCGCAGCACATAAAGCAAAAGATTTAAACACAAAAAATGTCAACAGCTTCAGGTGGGGATTAACAGAACTTGCAAGACACCTATCAGAAACAATAGACAGCTTCAAAGAAAGCAAACATTGTGAAATAATATTTAATCTAACCGGAGGATTTAAGAGCGTAAACAGTTTTCTGCAGACTATGGCTTCTTTGTATGCAGACAAAAGCATCTATATATTCGAGCAAAGCAGTACACTTCTTGTTATACCGAGAATGCCGATAATTGTTGATTATGAAATATTTGAAAACAATCTTGAAATATTCAGAAAAATCGAACACGGAATACCTATAAAAAACAAAGACACAAAAGCCATCCATGAAGCTCTGTTTATAGAAATAGACAACCAAACAGCTCTTTCGGAATGGGGAGAAATAGTATGGCAAAAAGCCAAAAAAGAGATTTACTCAAAAAAACTTCTAAATCCACTATTTAACAACATAACATTTTCAAACACCTTTAAAAAACAATCCGAAAAACTCTCAAATAAAGAACTGTTTGAGCTCAACAAAAGTATTGATGAGCTGTCAAGCTACCTAAAAAGAACAGCACCAAATCTAAGGTCGCTGAGATTTCACGACCTTAAAGGTAAAATATCAGAAGATTTTGGATATGAGTTTTATCCCTTTGACGGAAAAGACAGCAGAAGGGTTTTTTGTAATATGAAAGAAAAAAGTGTAATCTTAGAAAAATTTGACTCTCATTTAAAGTAAAAGAGGAAATATGAATGTGATACTTGTTACAACACTCGGAACATCTTGGGCAATAGTTCCTGAACTTATAGGATTTACGAACCTCACAGAATATGAACTATACAAAAACCATCCAAAACTCAAAGATATAATGCAGTATGCAGAAGACAATAATATAAACAATGTCAGAGAAATTTGGATTATAACAACAGATTCAAAAGAAACACAAAACTCTGTTGAAAAAATTGAGCAATGGCGTAAAAATATTAATGTTCCACTAACCATCAGACCGTTTTTTGCCGAAAACATAAACGATTTATCCAATATAGAAGAGTGTAAAAAGATGGGCAGTTTAATATACAAGATAATAGCAGCCGCCAAAAAGAAAGCCAAAGAAAAAAGCAGCAAATTGTATCTATCTCTTGCTGGAGGCAGAAAAACAATGAGTGCGGATATGCAGCAGGCGGCATATTTTTTCGGATGCGATGCATTGCTGCATGTTGTCAGTAACGGAATGATTCCAAATAACGATATGACAAAACCTCTCAACTCAAATACAGCAGAAAAAATAGTTCCGATAATTATATCGGGTGAGATAAAAGAAAGCTATATCACACAGCTAAACGATGTTAAAAACGAAATAAACAAAAATATTATTGATATAACAATACAAAGACACAGCACTTCTTTAAATTTTTATGACGATATGCAGAATTTCAAAAAAGAAGCAGGTTCTTTGATGTTTAACTATCACTCTTCAATTTTAGAGCAGCCAAAAACAGGAAATTTCAGGCTGCTGTATCTATTTCCTCCAGAAACAATCAACAGACTGCAGTCAGAAAAAATAGCCAAACATCCAAAAAATAAAGACAAAGATATTGAATGGATAAGAAAGCTGCCAAAAACAGAACTCCACTGCCATTTCGGAGGCATACTTACACCTGAAGACATGATAGATGCGGCGGATTCTGTAATATCAGACAGCTGTAATATAGAAAACGAAAATTTTAATACATTTTTAAAAGAGGTCGAGTTTGCCGTATCAAACAACAATATTGAAAAATTAAAAGAACTAATACCAAACCCCAAACAATTAAGATATATGTTTAAAGATATAAAACAGCCGTTTACTGCTGCATATTTTATCAATAAATTTAAAAACAATATAAATCTGCTGTATGAATATATCTATTCAGACAGTATAAAAACATCAGGCAACTGGTCTGCTAAAGGCATAGAATATTATGAAAAACTGGGAGATTTGCAGGGCTCGGGGCTTATGCAGTCAGAATCGGCAGTAAGAACAGCATGCAGAATCCTCTCAAAAAAATGCGAAGATGACAACATAAAATACCTTGAATTGAGATGCTCACCCGAAAACTACACTCAAGGTGGGTTAAGCTCAGAGGATGTTGTCAATATAATAATAGATGAGCTGAAAAAAGATAAAAACTGCCATTATTCGATAATCTTTACAGCCTCAAGACACGGAGAAATGGAGAGAGTCAAAAAACATATTGAACTTGCACAGATTATGTTAAAAACCAACAAAGAATTTAAAAATTGGTTTGCAGGATTTGATTTAGCCGGAGCTGAGGCTTCAAAATCACCCGAAGAGTTTAGAGAAGTATTTCTACCTTTAATGGAACAGTGCCTTAACATAACCATACATGCCGGCGAAGGAGAGAGTGTCGAAAATATATGGAAAGCAGTTTACCATTTAAACGCTGACAGAATCGGCCATGGCTTGACGCTGAAAGATAAGCCCGAACTCATGAATAGATTTATAGACAGAAAAATAGCAGTAGAGATGTGTCCATCAAGCAACTATCAAATTGTTGGATTTAAAGATTACAATCTAAACAATAAAAACGATAATATATATCCCTTAAAAGAATATCTCGAAAAAGGCATCTACGTAACGATAAATACAGACGACCCAGGCATATCTTTAACAAATCTTACACAGGAATATTACAAAGCCGCCTCAATGACAAAGGGCGGGTTATCTAAATGGGATATACTCAAAATAATAAGAAACGGCTTTCGTTCTGCATTCCTGCCGTTCAACAAAAGAAGAGAGCTTTTAATCAATGCAGAAAAAGAGATAGCTCAACTTATAATCAAAACCTAACCGAACAAAAATCATTTAACTTTTCAAATTTAATATATTATGTTATGTTACAATAAAACAAATTCGGGGGGTTAGAATGTCTTTCAAAACTCTAGAAAATCTTGTCATAATAACACTTATACTACTTGCAATACCCACACTATCACTCGCCGATAGCAAGATTATTGTATTCCATGCAGGAAGCCTGTCTGTGCCTTTTGAGAAAATATCAAAAGCGTTTGAAAAACAATATCCGCAGTACAAAATCATAAGAGAACCGAGCGGTTCAAGGATGGCAGCAAGAAAAATATCCGACATACATAAACCGTGTGATGTTATAGCATCTGCAGACTACTCTGTTATTGACAAGCTGCTCATAGCAACAAATAACGCAAAATTCAATGCGCTGTTTGCTACAAACTCTATGGCAGTAGTCTTTACCGATAATTCAAGATATGCAGAAACAATAAACAAAAATAACTGGGTGGATATACTAACAAAATCCGATGTTGTTGTAGGGCACTCCAATCCAAACGACGACCCATGCGGATACAGAGCAATGCTTACAAGCCTGCTTGCTCAAAAATACTACCACAAAAAAGATTTTTTCAAATCACTGTTTGGATATCCAGGATACTATAAACCGGGCATGGAAAAGAAAGGTAAAGTTATTGTAAGACCAAAGGAGACAGATTTGATTGCTCTTCTTGAAACACACAACATAGACTATATTTTTCTCTATAAATCTGTGGCAATTCAACATAATCTAAAATATATAAACCTACCCCCTCAGGTTTCACTCTCAAGCAAAAAATATGCAGACCTATACAAAACAGTCAGTTTTAAGGTATCGGGCAAAAAACCTGGAAAAATGATAACAAAAATCGGCGAACCTATGATTTACGGCATAACAATCCCTCAAAACTCCAATTCACCTATAAACCGCAAAGGTGCAAAGCTGTTTGTCAACTTTGTCTTATCAAAAAAAGGTGCAAAAATCATGAAAGAATGCGGTCAGGGTGTTGTAGAACCACCAATAATAAAGGGTGATGATTCCATATTGAAATGAGTTTTTTAAAAACAGAAAATCTGCAGTGTAAGTTTGGTTTGTTTTTGTTGAAAAATATCAATATGTCAATAGATAAATCTGGATTTTTATCCATTATAGGCAAAAGCGGAAGCGGAAAAACCGTTTTACTTGAATCAATAGCGGGTTTGCATAAAGTCAGCGGGCATGTTTATTTGGATGGACAAGAGATAACACATAAGCAGCCTCAAAACAGACAAATCGGCATAGTATATCAAGACTATATGCTTTTTCCGAATATGAATGTGCAGAAAAATATTATGTATGCATCACTTTTTAAAAAAAACAGCAGCACACAAGCACTGTTTAACGAAATAGTGGATTTTTTCAACATACGGGATATTCTAAAAAGAGATGTAAAAAATCTATCCGGTGGAGAAAAACAGAAGGTTGCCATAGCAAGAACACTTCTTAGTTTTCCAAAGCTCCTGCTCCTTGATGAGCCTTTGAATGCTGTTGACTTTACATTTAGAATATCTCTTATGGAATTTTTAAAAAACCTGTACAAAAAATACGAACTGACAATAATATATGTAACGCATAATTTTAAAGAGGCTATGTTTTTTCAAGGAAAAACAGCAGTAATGCTTGATGGAGAAATTAAACAGACAGGATGGGTAAATGATGTATTTGCAAACCCGAAAAGCAGAGACGTTGCCGAATTTCTCGGTTTTAAAAACATATTGAATGCAGAGATAATTAACCGTAAAGACTTTAAGTTTTTTTCCGTAGCTCCGGATAAAATAAGTATAACAAAAGACAAAAAAAGTGCCGATTTTTGTATGCAGGCAGCAGTTACAGATATTAACAATATGCATGAATTTAATATTTTGGATGTTCGGGTGAAAAAAGAAACAATAAAGATAAAAACAACAGAGCAGATAGAAAAAAATTCTCAATATTACATCTGCTTCAATAAAAACGATATAAGTCTGTTTAATTGATATGGACAAAATATTCTGGTTTTTTGTATTTCTGTTTTCACTTGTTGTTCTGCTTTTTCTATCAATCCCTATAGCAAAAATTCTCATCAGTATACCGCCTGACAAAATACTGGGTGCCCTTTTAGATAAAGATATAGTAAATTCCGTACTGCTTACAATAAAGGTATCTGCCCTTGCAACTATTGTTACAATAATTCTCGGTATACCGCTTGCTTATCTGCTTGCAAGGGGCAGGTTTTGTTGTAAATCCGTTATTGAAAGCATAATTGACATCCCAACAATGATTCCACATGTTGCAGCAGGCATTGCCCTGCTTATGGTTTTTGGAACAAACGGTGCATTGGGTAAAAGCTTTAAGAGTTTGGGTATTGAGTTTCTTGATACACAGTTCGGCATATTGTGTGCAATGATGTTTGTATCTGCTCCTTTTTTTATAAACGGCGCAAAGGAAGGCTTTAAAAAGGTTGATGTGAGATTGGAAAATGTATCAAGAACGCTTGGTGCAAACTCTTTTTGGACATTTCTCAAAATAACAATACCAAATGCAAGAAAGGATATAATCAACGGTGCATTGATGATGTGGGGGCGAGGTATGGGGGAGTTCGGAGCCGTAATAATAATAGCCTATCATCCGACCACAGCGCCTGTTATGATTTATGACCGATTTACATCGTTTGGTTTACCATATGCAATTCCTATAACGGCACTTATGATTTTAGCATCGATTATACTTTTTGCCTTAATCAGAATACTAAATAACATACTAAAATAACTCCAATAACAATTTTATTCTCTTGAATTGTATTTGATTATGTGATATTTATGCACATGATGGAAAATGTAACAATAAAAGGAAAAAATTTTTTAGGTTTTGAAATAGAAATAAATGCCGATGATTTGGAAGAGATAAAAAAAGGTCTCGATATTGTAATAGCATCAAGTGTTCATTTGATAAAAAATTCCATTGTCACATTGAGATTCACAGAAGACAACAAACAGTTTGCAAACGATATTCTAAACTACCTAAAAGGTAAAAATATAGACATAAATGCTGTTGTTGTGGATGATAAAAATAATCTTCAATCCTCCGTTCCCGTGATTGAACTAAAAAATATACACCTATTATCGGACAGCCACAAACAACAACCCGCAACATACAAAGGCAATTTAAGAAACGGGCAGGAAATAAGGGTAAACGGCGATTTGATTATTGCAGGTAATGTCAACCCAAATTCATACGTCTATGCAACAGGCAATATATTTGTTCTTGGAAAACTTTACGGTATTCCACATGCTGGATATGGAGGCAATAACGATTCCATGATATTTGCATTTGATTTAAACCCTCCTCAAATAAGGATTGGAAATTTAATAACACGCTCTCCCGAAGAAGGTGTCAGCGTAAAACAGAATAACAATATGGTATTTGAAGTTGCATATGCGGAAAACAACAGTATAGTCATTTCATCCTACGATGAATGGCTCAAATTAAAAAACTAATGGAGTAGATTATGGCTGGAAAAGTATTAACCATAACATCGGGAAAAGGTGGTGTCGGAAAATCCACAACAAGCGCCAATCTTGCTTTAGGCTTGGCATTAAGCGGGAAAAAAGTCGTTGCTATAGATTTGGATATAGGTTTAAGAAACCTCGATATGATACTCGGACTTGAAAACAGAATAGTTTATGATGTTGTAAACATTGTTGAAAAAACATGCAAATTAAACCAGGCTTTAATAAAGGACAAAAGAACCGAAAATCTTTTTCTCATAGCAGCAGCCCAAACAAGGGATAAATCGGCTGTTACAAGCGAACAGATTAAAGAATTGGCCGAAGAGCTGAAAAAAGATTACGACTACATAATCTTAGATTCGCCTGCAGGTATAGAAGGCGGATTCAAAAATGCGATGGAGCCTGCCGATGAGGTTATCATTGTTACAACACCAGAAATTTCAGCCGTAAGGGATGCAGACAGGGTTATAGGCATACTTGAAGCAAACAGCAAAACAGAAACAAACCTTATAATAAACAGAATCGACCCCACACTCGTAAAAAGGGGAGATATGATGAGCAAAGACGATGTTCTTCAGGTTTTAAGCATTCCATTGATTGGTATTATTCCAGAAGACAAAAACATAGTAAGTTATACAAACATAGGAGAACCATCCATTCTGCACAAAGACTCAAAATCTGGGATGGCATACAAAAACATAATTCAACGTCTCTTGGGTAAAAATGTTGAATTTATGGAAATAACAGAGGATAAAAAAGGCTTTTTCCAAAACCTTGTAAGCCTTTTTAAGGAATAAGCTATGTTTTTTGATTTTTTTAAAAAGAACAAGAAAACCTCAGCAGAGCAGGCAAAAGAGAGATTAAGAATCATACTTGCTCACGAAAGAGCCGAAAACAAAGCACCTTTTTTGGATGATTTAAGAAAAGATATAATAGAGGTTATAGCAAAATATATAGATATAGACCCAAAATCCATAAATATAAATCTTCAAAAAGATCAATCCATTGAGGTATTGGAGATAAATATACCTATTAAGTAGCTAATTTCTTTTAAAAAGATAGCTGCCTGCAAGCTGAAGGGTTATGCCTGACATTATCAAAACAAGTGCAAAAACAGAGTAGGTCTGTATCTTTTCATTAAGAAAAAACCATATAAACAATAACGATACAAACGGCGTAAGATAGACAGAATTGGATACAACATGCGTCTTGCCAAGCTTTAATGCATTAAACCAAAACAGATAGGATATGCCGTTTACAATCATGCCGTTTACAAAAAGCCAAAAAATAATGCCCATATCTATCTTTGTTATGTGTGAAAACGGCAAAAAAACCAAAGAAAGCAAAAAAGAAAATAAAAAATAGACAAAAACCGATATAGACTCATCATACCTTGAACCTTTACCCAAAACAGAAAACAGAGCAAAACTGGAAGCACCAAGAAACGCAAGTAAATCACCTCTGATACTGCCAAATTCAAAGCTTGAGATACTGCCTTTTGTGGCAATGACAACAATACCCGAAAAACTTATAAAAATTGAAAAGATTTTTATCAAATCAAGAGGCTCTTTCAAAATAAAGACTGCAAAAACAACAACCAAAACAGGCCAGAGGTAGTTTATTACAAAAACCTCCTGAGCCTTAGCCAAACTAAATGCACCGTATAAAAATATGTAATACAAAAATGTCCCAAGAAAACCCAGAAACGACATATATGCATAATCTTTTTTTGAGTATTTATAAACAAGATGCAGCTTTTTACTAAAAATCAGATAACCAAAAAGAGTGAATGACGATATAAGGTTTGAAAAAACCATCATGGCAAAGCTGTTCATGCCAACAAGAACTTTTTTGGAACATACGGGAATAAAAGCCCAAGACACTATACATAAAACAACATAAACAAAAACTCTATCTATCTTCATCTATTTTTTGAGATTCCTCAACAAGTAAAACGGGTATGTCGTCTTTTACGGGGTATTTAACTCTGCATTTTTTACACACCAAAAAAGATTCGTTTTCAATCTCCAAACTGCCTTTACATACAGGGCAGCAAAGGATTTTTACCAATTCCTTACTTATCATTATAGCTACTCTCCCTCAAACCGTTTTCAATAGATTGTTTTATAATATGAGCATCAAACACATGGTTTGCGTCAATCTTTACAAGCACTATATTTGCATGGTCAAGTGCAGGCTCTATTACACTCAAAGACGATTGTTTCGATTTATTTTCACGATTCATAATAAAAACAGCAACAATCGGTTTTAAGCCCACTTTATCAACTATCAAAAAATCCACAAACTTCCCGCTTATCCTCAGATATGCATTTCTGTTATCCTTAGGCGACCACAAGAAGTCTGTCAGCCTCATCTTTGGAAATACCTTTATTTTTATATGATTTTCAGCAATATAATTACAAATTGTTTCATACACCGCTCTTTCTGTTTTTGACAGTAAAAAATCCTTTGGTTTGTAGGACAAATCATCGTCCTTAACCTTGTAGCGCTTATTTTTTATAAAAAAGTAATAAACAATAACCAAAACCACCAAAGAAACAATAACAATCAACCACATAAACACTCTCCTTACAAATTAGAATAAACAATTTTAGCTTTATAATCCAGATTATTTTTTGAAACGGGGTTGACTTCTCTATTTTAATGACTATATTTAGCTCACCCTGCATTAGGGGACGTATTTGGGTTCGACAGGGTGTTTTAGTATTCAAAGGTCATGCCGAGTTCCTGCTATCTCGTTAAACTGGCAGGGAAAAAGAAACGCAGACAACGAATACGCTTTAGCTGCTTAATCAAAGCGGCTGGTCTTGTCAAAAGCTTTGCTGCTTTGGCTTTGATGAGGCTTTATACTTAAAAGCAGCGCTCGATTTGGGTTTGTCAGTCAACCCTCTTTGAGCTAACTCTGACTAACTGTTCGGCTTTTGCCTTTTTCCCTTTTTAGCAAAGTCGAACATAACACAAAAAGGGATAAGCATGTACAAACCTTTGGATATGACGCACTTCTGGACGCGGGTTCAACTCCCGCCGTCTCCACCAAAAAAGCGGATGCAGAAAATACCACATCCGCCTCTTTAAAAAATGCCTATTTTTAGTAAATTCCGTTTTCTTTCCAATATGACCTGATGTCTTCTTTTAAGCTTTCAGGCAGAGGAACATATATCAATTTCTTTGCTGCTGCATCACCGTTTTTGAACGCCCAATCGTAAAATTCAACAACTTTTTTGTTGCTTGCTTTTTTCTCTTTTGCAAGCAGAATAAAT
The DNA here is from genome assembly GCA_027014115.1 of Desulfurellales bacterium. Taxonomy (GTDB): domain Bacteria; phylum Campylobacterota_A; class Desulfurellia; order Desulfurellales; family Hippeaceae; genus JALWEJ01. The sequence goes on along the minus strand of JALWEJ010000078.1, from coordinate 12,794 downwards.
GTTGCCCCCGATATAGGCCATGCTTTTTTGCCTGGAGCATTTACAAGCCAAAGATAAAAACCCTTATTCTTATCCCACTCTGCAGATTCTGCAGCAGCCTGAAATGCATCAAATGTAGGATTTACAAAATTTCCCGATTTGTTATTCAGCTTTACATATGAAAGTTTGTTTTCAACCGTGTATGCAAATTCAACATAACCTATCGAATTTTTCACACGCTTCACATAGTTGGCAACGCCGGGATTGCCTTTTCCGCCAAGCCCAACAGGCCAATTTACGGCTTTCCCTTTTCCTACTACCGATGCCCAATCTTTTGACACAGCCGATAAATACGATGTAAATATGGCTGTTGTCCCAGAACCATCTGATCTATGCACAACCGTTATTTTTGCATCAGGCAAATTCAAACCCTTATTAATTGCGGTTATCTGAGGGTCGTTCCATTTTGTGATTTTTCCCATGTATATCTCTGCAAGAATGCTGCCTGTTAATTTAAGCTTTCCCGCTTCCACTCCGTCGATATTAACAACAGGAACAACACCGCCAATTACAGCCGGAAACTGGAGCAGTTTGTGTTTTTTCTGCTCATTTATTGTTAAAGGTGCATCACTTGCACCAAAATCCACAACCCCTGCGCTTATTTGTTTGATACCGCCACCTGAGCCGATTGCCTGATAGTTTAGTTTAATACCTGTTGCCTTTTGATACTGGTAAGCCCATACAGAATATACAGGATAAGGAAAAGTGGCACCGGCTCCTGTTATGGTTTCAGAATGTGAAAAAATAGTGAAACAAAAGACAAAAACAAAACTCAAGCCCGCACTTAGAAGCTTTTTAAACATTTTAGAGCATCCCTCTTTTTTCAAAATCATTACACAACACCTCCAACAAATTTTGATACGACTATAAACCGTTAATGTTCTGAAAATGTTGTGAAATTGTAAAAAAGTTGTAAAAAGCAAAAAACAAAAAAGCTTTACAAAAATTTTACATCTTCTTAACATTTTTTATACAACAAAATGTCATAAACACAGCCGTTATGAAAAGCGCAAAGAACAATTCGTTTGAGTTAAAAAACAAAACTACACTCTATCTTACTGCGGCAAGTGCATATATAATCCCCTTAATTCTTATTCTCATGCTTGCAGTATTGATATACGAATCCATACCAGCCTTAAAGAAATTCGGACTTATCGGATTTATGATTTCGACAACATGGAATCCTGTAAAGAATGTGTTTGGGGGAGCCTCAGCTGTATACGGAACAGTTGTTGTAACCTCACTTGCTTTAATTTTTGCAGCACCTACTGCCGTAGGCATAGCAGTATTCATTACACAAATCTGTCCAAAACAACTAAAATCATCCTTTTCAACAGCCATAGAGCTTTTGGCTTCCATACCAAGTATAATTTATGGAATGTGGGGACTTTTTGTTCTTGCACCCATCATGTCTTCACATATTGAACCGTTTCTACAGAAAACATTGGGAAAACTGCCGTTTGTCGGGCTGGTTTTTAAAGGAACACCTATAGGCATAGATTTGCTTACGGCATCAACCATACTCAGCATAATGACAATACCGTTTATTGCAAGTGTGGCAAGGGACAGCTTTGAGTTAACGCCAAAAAATCTTATTGAATCTGCATACGGCATAGGTGCAACAAAATGGGAAGTAATCAAGGATATTGTACTGCCCTATTCAAAAATAGGCGTATACGGAGGTATTATACTCGGACTTGGACGTGCAGTAGGAGAAACAATGGCAGTGGCTTTTGTTCTCGGCAACAACCACAAAATAGTTTTATCTCTCTTTGGAACATCCTCAACAATCCCAACTACATTGGCAAATGAGTTTACAGAAGCAGATTCTGATATATACATATCATCACTCTTTTATCTTGCACTAATACTGTTTGTTTCAAGTTTTATTTTGTTATCCACAGCAAAATACTTTTCATCAAGGAGCAAAAAGTGACCAATCTAAAAAAACGCAAAATCACAAACATCTTCTTCTTAACAATAAGCACGCTCACCGCATTTTTGGGTCTTTTTTGGCTTGTTATGATACTGGGAGATCTGTTTATACAAGGTGCATCTTCCATAAATTGGAAACTGTTTGTTGATGATTTTGCACCACCCGGTTTTGGAGATGGTGGATTGAGGCCTGCATTTGTCGGACAGTTAATAATAGTCTCAACAGCATTTATTATAGGTATACCGATAGGACTTCTTGGCGGAACATTTATTGCAGAATACGGAAGAAATTCAAAAACCGCAAAACTCATAAGCACCCTATCAGACCTTGCAGGCAGCATACCCTCAATTGTTGTAGGAACATTCATATACGCCGTCATAGTCAGAACTACCGGTCATTTCAGCGCTTTTTCCGGCTCTTTGGCACTTGCTTTGATAATGATTCCCGTTATGCTTAAAACAACAGAAAATATGTTGAATTTGGTTCCATGGCAGTTAAGGGAAGCTGCTTTTGCACTCGGTGCGCCCTATTATAAAGTTATTTTTCAGATAGTATACAAAAGCGCATCTGTCGGGCTTTTAACAGGTGCAGTACTATCCGTTGCAAGAATAGCCGGAGAAACTGCGCCTTTGTTGTTCACATCCTTAAACAACACATTCTTCAGCCTTAATATAACAAAACCTATGGCATCTTTGACGGTTACGATATACAGATATGCAATGGGTCCTTACAATGATTGGCATAAACTTGCATGGGCAGGCTCGTTTGTTATTACGGTATTTATTCTTTTGGCAACACTGATAAGCAGATTTATTGTTAATCGGAGGTATAAAAATTGAACGATAAGCACATCCTAAAGGTTGAACATTTAAATTTTTACTACTCAAGCAAACAGGTTCTTTTTGATATAAATATGAATATTGAAAAAAATATGACAACAGCACTCATAGGACCCTCAGGATGCGGAAAAACAACATTCTTGCGCTGTTTTAACAGAATGCATGATTTATACAAAAACAACCGCTATGAGGGAAAAATTATCTACAACGGCGAAAATATACTAACAATGAGAGACAGCATAAACCTTCGCTCAAAAATAGGAATGGTTTTTCAGTCTCCAACACCGTTTCCCATGTCCGTTTTTGATAATGTGGCATACGGGCTTAGATTAAACGGAATAAAAAACAAAGCCGAATTAACAGACAGGGTTGAAAATGCTCTAATGAAAGCAGCTTTGTGGGACGAGGTTAAAGATAGACTCAATACAACCGCTTCGGGCTTATCTGGCGGACAACAGCAAAGACTCGTTATAGCAAGGGCTTTGGCGGTTGAGCCGGATATACTTCTATTTGACGAACCTACAAGTGCACTTGACCCTATAGCAACAGCAAAAATTGAGGAGTTAATGGTTGAACTGAAAAAAATAACCACTATAATAGTCGTTACACACAATATGCAGCAGGCTGCAAGAATATCCGATTTTACGGCTTTTTTTTACTTGGGAAAACTTGTGGAAATGGGAAAAACCGACGAATTCTTCACAAGACCAAAAAACAGGCAGACAGAAAATTACATTAGCGGAAGATTCGGATAGCGGGGGCGTAGAGATGTTTGATGAAAAATTGGACAATATCAGGTCTATGATTGCAAAAATGGCTCTAACATCACAAAAGATGCTTGAAAATTCCATAAAATCAATAATAGAGAAGGATGGATATACAGCCGAAGAAACCATCCTACAGGATAGAGAAATAGATATTTTGGATAATGAAATTGAAGAAACATGTTTCAAAATGCTTGCCATATACAATCCGAGAGCATTTGATTTGAGATTTGTAATATCGTCAATGAGGATTTCGATTGATTTGGAACGCATAGGGGATTCATGCGTAAACATAGCAAAACAGGTAAAATATCTAAGCGAACCGCCAAAAGGCGTTTTTATGAAAAACATTCAAACCATGAAAAAAGAGGCTTACGATATGCTTAAAGATTCAATAAAAGCCTTTTTTGATAATGATGTACATCTTGCTCTAACAACAATAAAAAGGGATGATGTAATAGACAATTTGCACAAAGAATTTATAAAAGAGATAGCCAAAGATATGTCGGATACACCCAAAAAGGTGCAGGATGGTGTATCGCTTATCTATGTAGTTAGAAATATAGAAAGGATAGCAGACCACGCAACAAATATATGTGAGTTTGTATACTTTAAGCAAACCGGCAAAAGCATAAAGCACACCTATTTTGATAAAGTAAAGGAAGTAATGGAAAATGGCTAAAATTCTTTTAATAGAAGACGACCCGAACTTAAGAGAAATCATTGCTTTTAACTTGAAAAGAAAAGGATATGAGGTTATAGATACAGACAATGCAAATGAAGCCCTTATTTATCTTGATGAATCTCTGTGTGATGTGATTCTGCTCGACCTTATGCTGCCTGGCTTAAAGGGTGAAGATTTCCTAAAAATCATCCATACAAAAAACGGCAAAGGAAACATACCTGTTATTGTCATATCGGCAAAAAACTCAGAAGATAAAATTGTGGAGATGCTTGATGCGGGAGCGTATGATTATCTAACAAAGCCTTTTAGTATAAAAATACTGATCTCAAAAATAGATAATATCTTAAAACAAAAAAGTACGGCAACAAACAGCTACAGCTATAAAGATATAGAAATTGATATAGATATCTACGGAGTACTTATTGATAAGAAAGAAATAAATTTAACAAACACGGAATTTAAGCTGCTTCTGTTTTTTGTTAAACATCCGAAGATGGTTTTTTCACGCTCTCAACTTTTAAGCAATGTGTGGGGGTATGATTCGGATATTTATACACGCACAGTTGATGCACATATTTCATCATTGAGAAAAAAGATAAAAAACTCCTCTGCATCAATAATATCCGTTCCGAAAATAGGTTATAAAATACAATGAAAATCTTTTTAAAAACGCTGATTCTTATTTTAACGCCGATACTTACAGTTTTTATATTGAGCTATTTTATAGTAAACAATAACGTAAACAACAATCTAAACAACTATTTGGAACAGGACACAAAAGCAAAATTTGAGATTGTAAAACACGATTTTGAATCAAGCAGACTCAATATAAAAAAACTCTACAACATATATTCAAAAACATACAAAAAAACACACCTCAGAATAACCCTAATCAAGAAAAACGGAAAAGTTGTATTCGACTCATCAGTTCCTTTTAATTACATAGACAAAATGGAAAATCACAAACACAGACCTGAAATTCAGCATGCACTGTTATATAAAGAGGGGTTTTCGAAACGTTTCAGTAAAACAAAAAAGATGTATATGATGTACTATGCAAAACTTATTCCAAACGACAACATCTTGAGAATAAGCTACCCTTTAAGCTACATCAACTCGATAAAATCAAGTTTTGACAACAGTATATATTTTACATTTTTATCATCTATGGCAATTTTAATACTTACCTCTATCTTTATAGCACAAAAACTATCCCTGCCAATACAAAAGTTAAACTACATAGTCGAAGCCATAAGAAATGGAAAAAATATCCATTTTCCACACTTTAAAGACAAAAATCTCGCCAAAGTTTCGGCTTTAATCTATGAAATATACAACGCAATGAAAGATAAACAGAAAGAAACAGAGCTTGAAAAACAAAAACTTGAATACATCCTCGAATCTATGGAAGAAGGCGTTTTGCTTTTAAGCAGTGATTTTAAATATATCCACTCAAACCCGAAATTTAACAAAATATTTCCCATAGATACGAAAAAACAGGGTGAAAATATGCTCTCGCTGTTAAAAAATCCAGACACAATAGCCGCATTTTCAGATATTTTTCAACAAAGAGGTTTGCATACCATAAAACTAAACAATAGAACCTTTAAGATTTATTCCAAAGAGATAGACAATTTTTTACTGTTTGTTTTTGAAGATATAGAAGAAAAAGCCCAATATGAATATTTTAAATCAGAACTTGTAGGAAATATATCTCATGAGTTAAAAACCCCGATTTCAACCATTGCAAGCTATGCCGAAACTCTACTTATGGACAACAATATAGACAAAAAAACAAAAACGGAATTTACACAAAAAATTTATGAAGGGGTTTTGAGGCTTGACGGCTTACTGGATGATATAATGGAACTGCACAGATTGGAAAATTTTAGACTTGAAGATGTGAATGAAGAAATAGAGCTTAATGACATAAAAGATGAACTTGAGAAACTATTTAAAGAAAGCAGCAAAAATCTGAATTTTAATTTCAAACTCAAAAAGGTAAACATACTGAAAGAACACCTAATTAGTATTTTAACAAATCTGATAAGCAATGCCGTAAAGTATTCAAAAGGTGATAATGTCTATATTTCAATAAAGCCTGGGGAAAAAGGATTTAAAATTATTGTTGATGATGAAGGTCCCGTAATTCCACAAAAAGAAAGAGAAAGAATATTTGAGCGCTTCTACACATGTTCAAAATCAAGAAACAGAAAAAAGAGCGGAACGGGACTTGGGTTGTCCATAGTAAAACACATTGCTGTTTTATATAAAGGCTTTGTTGAGCTTAAGCAAAACAGTTATTCAGGCAACAGTTTTGTAGTATATATAAATACGAATTTATAACTTTTCTTCGCTTATGCCGTCAAGCGTATAGCTTTTTATATATTCTTCTATTTTTTGAAGTTCTTCTGCACCCTTCTGTCTTTGAGATTCAAGAACATCGTCCCTACCCTCTCTTAAAGCCGTTATCTCTTTTTCAAGCTCTTCTATCCTGTGCAGAAGATATCTTACAACCTTACCCTCAACATCGGGCAGTTTCGTATGCTCTAAATCAACACCCTCTTTTGTCTTTTCTCTCCTTACAACCTTTGCAGGTATGCCTACAACTGTCGAATTTTCCGGTACTTCTCTCACAACAACACTGCCTGAGCCTATTTTTGAATTTTTACCTATGGTAAATGCGCCAAGTACCTTTGCACCCGAACCCACAACAACGCCATCCTCAACCGTAGGATGTCTTTTGACCTTTTTTAAACTTGTTCCGCCAAGCGTTACACCCTGATAAATTGATACATTGTTTCCTATTTCAGCTGTTTCTCCTATAACAACACCCATTCCATGGTCAATAAAAAAACCTTTACCGATTTTTGCTCCGGGATGTATCTCTATGCCTGTTAAAAATCTGGCAATATGGGATAATAATCTTCCTGTAAACTTAAAATCTTTCTCCCATAAAAAATGAGAAACCCTATGGAACCATATAGCATGAAGACCAGGGTAGCAAAAAACAACCTCCGGTATGCTTCTCGCTGCAGGGTCTCTTTCAAAAACCGTATCTATATCCTCTTTTATTATTTGTGGTAAGTCCTTATTTTTCACAGCAACAACACCAAATAAACCAAATGTTGCAAGCAGAGCTATTTTAGCTTTGGATTTCATGTTTCCACTCCTTTATCAAATCATTTTGTTCATCAATCATATCATTGTATTTTTCCATTGTTTCGTGGGTATATCCAGCAAGATGCAGAAAACCGTGGGAAAGTAAAAATAGAAGGTAGTCAAAAACATCCTTTTCCTGTTCTTTGGCTTCTCTTTCAAGTGTATCTATTGAAATTATAATATCACCAAAAATTTCACCGTCATATCCGTAAAAACTCAGTATATTTGTCGGCTCATCTTTGCCCTTAAACTGCTTATTGAGTTGAGTGATTTTTTTATCATCGGATAAAAGTATGTTCAATTCAAGCTCTTTGTCTATATTCATTCTCTCAAACATAAACTCTATAAATCCAAGCAGCTTATCATTATCTATGTAATCACGTTCTAAATCATTAATTATTGTCGTTTGCAATCTTTTCTTCCTCTGGATATTCAATCCTGTGATGGAAAATCCCGACAAGAACCTTTACAAAAGAATCAACTATGAGATTCAAATCTTTGAGCGTCAATTCACACTCGTCCAACTGACCATCCAAGAATATCTTATTGGTTATATCTCTAACAAACTCAGTCAAGTGCGCAACGGTGGGGTTTGAGAGTGTTTTTGATGCTGCCTCAACCTCATCTGCAATCATAACAATACCGGACTCTTTTGTCTGCGGCTTTGGTCCTGGGTATCTAAAACCCTCTTCTTTAGGATTTTGTCCGCTATCCTTGGCTTTGACATAGAAATACTTTATTAAACTTGTTCCGTGGTGCTGGGTGATTATATCCATAATAAAAGAGCCCAACCTGTGCTTTTTTGCTATTTCCAAACCGTATTTTACATGATTTTTAATTATCAAGGCACTTATTGAGGGTTTGAGATTATCGTGAGGATTGATGCCGTCTGTTTGATTTTCTACGAAATACATGGGTTTTCTGATTTTTCCTATGTCGTGATAGTAGGAACCAACCTTTGCAATAAGGGAATTTGCACCAACCTGCGATGCTGCAGCTTCAGCTAACGATGAAACAACAATGCTGTGATGGTATGTACCAGGGGCTTTTATGGCAAGTTCCTTCAATAACGGATTGTTAAGGTTTCCAAGCTCAAGCAGTTTAATATCCGTAGTAACATTAAACACATACTCAAAAACAGGCAGTACACCGCTAACAATAATGGATGATAAAATACCGCTTAGAACGCCAAAAGATAAATCAAACACCATCGGTTTTCCAAGCTCTGTCCCGTTAAAAATATAGAAAACCGTAATGATGATAATATTGCTCAAAGACGCATAAACCCCTGATTTTATTATACCAGCCCTTGTTTTTTCCTGCAGTATACCAACTGTGCTTACAACGCTACTGATAAATATATAAATTATAAGATAGCTGTTTATGGATGAATCTACTATCAACCACGCCGACAAAGACATCAAGATAGACATAAGAAAAGCAAGCTCGAAATCTATCAATATGGCCGTCATTATGGGTGCAAACACAAACGGTATACCAAAAATTAAAGCTGTCTTTGGAAAATCCGGAGACGAATATGTTACAAGATTAGATATATAGGAGAATAGTTTAAATATCGCAAGTTGGAATACTACAAGAGAGCTTAAAATCAAAGCAATAACATTTTCTCTTAACATTTTGTTCTTTCTTGTTTTTGTAACAAGATAGGCTTTATATAAAAGTAAGGTCACAATGATGAATATCAAAAGTTTTGCAAGCGACCTTTCGTAAACATTCTCTTTCTGTTTTATAGAATTTAGTGCATTAAGTTGTAGGTAGTCTGTTGATGTTATAATGTCTCCGCTTCTGACTATTATTTCACCCTTTGAGATTTTAAAGAAAACATGATTTATTTTCTTTGCTTCCTCTTCCTGGCGTTTTTTTGTCTCAAGGCTGTTAAATGTTAAATTCGGCAAAATCAAATCTGATATAAAATCCCAAATAGTATTTCTTAAAGTTATATCCTCTGTGACGCTTTTTAGTTTGTTGTATGCAATAATCTTTGCTCTTGGAACATCTATTGCATCATTTTTATCCAATGTTTTTTCGTTTTTTGGATTTTTGATATCCCTGACTATAATTGAAGTGCTTGCAAACTTATATAACTGCCTTGTGGATGATACTATATAGTAATCCTTCAAACTCTCAAGAGCTATTTTTGCATAGCTGAATATAACATCCTGTTTGTACCTCAAGATTCTCAAATACAAGGATTTGTTGGGTTTAATTCCAAGTGTTTTAAAAAAATCATTCATGGACTTTTCAGGCTTGGTTTTGTCTATTATATTAAGAGCTTTTTGTATGGAATTTACGGTATTGCGAATTGCAGATGAATCATAATCAAAAACAGGCGGAAGACTCCTAACCGCTTCATCTATTTTTCTCTTTGTTGCCTCTTTATCCTCAACAAGCATAGATACCGTTGACCTGATAGTTTTTGGAGCAACATCACCAACACTTAAATTGTAAAAAGTAGCTGATGATTTTGGAAAGAACATAAAACCGACAATAACAAACAAAATAGCTACGATGATATATCTGTTATTGGCTGAATTAATCAGGTTATCAAAAAAATCATTCAAACGTTTTTTCATCAATTTATTATTCCCATTCAATGGTTGCAGGCGGTTTTGAAGATATATCGTAAACCACCCTGTTAACACCATCAACTTCGTTTATAATTCTATTTGAAATTATGCCTAAAACATCATAAGGCAGTCTCGACCAATCGGCTGTCATTCCATCTATACTCTCAACAACTCTAATGGCTACAACATTATTGTATGTTCTTTTATCACCCATCACACCTACACTGTTTATGGGTAAAAGCACAGCAAAAGCCTGCCATACTTTGTTGTATAAATCGGACTTCTTTATCTCCTGCCTGACTATAGTGTCGGCTTTTTGCAAAACCTCTATCTTCTGTTTTGTTATATCCCCTAAAATTCTTATTGCCAAACCGGGTCCAGGAAAAGGGTGTCTTTCTATAAAATCCCTATCAAGACCAAGTTCAACTCCAAGTTTTCTAACCTCATCTTTAAAAAGCTCCCTCAACGGCTCTATAAGTTTAAAGTTTAAATCCTTAGGTAAACCGCCCACATTATGATGGCTTTTAATTACGGCAGACGGACCGTTTACCGAAACACTCTCTATAACATCAGGATAAAGCGTTCCTTGCGCAAGAAACTCAACATCCTTTAATTCTTTTGAAAAATCCCTAAAAACATCTATGAATGTGTGACCTATTATTTTCCTTTTTTCCTCAGGGTCTGCAACACCCTTAAGCCTGTTTAAGAACAGCTCGGATGCATCTACATAATTCACATTAACCCCAAGCCTCTTAAAAGAATCCATAACATACTCGGCTTCGTTTTCCCTCAAAAGACCGTTGTTTACAAATACGCCAACCAAGTTTTCGCCTACAGCCTTGCTTAATAAAACAGCAACAACACTTGAATCCACTCCACCGGATATTGCACATAAAACCTTTTTGTCTTTAACTGTGTTTTTTATCTCATCAATGGTTTTCTGCATAAAGCTGCCCATATTCCAACTTTTATCTGCACCGCATATATCCAGAAAGTTGTTTAGTATTTCTCTTCCCATTTCCGTATGGACAACCTCAGGATGAAACTGTATAGCCCATATCTTTTTATTTTTGTGCCTAATTACAGCATAGGGAGAATTATCAGTGTGTGCAACCCTTTCAAAACCGTCAGGTAGTTTTTCTATTTTATCACCGTGGCTCATCCAAACAGAGCTTTTGTCTATCGCTTTTGTTATAAGCTCATCTTCAACATCCAGCTTTAAAGCGGCATGTCCATATTCTTTTTTGCTGGATTTTGCAATTTTTCCGCCAAACCTGTTTGCAACAACCTGCATACCGTAGCATATGCCCAAAACAGGTATATCCATATCAAATAACTTGTACTCAGGAATGGGTGCATTCTTTTCATATATACTCGAAGGCGACCCGGATAAAACAATACCTACAATATTTTCATCTTGCTCAATGTTTTTATTATACGGAACAATTTCTGCATAAACACCAAGCTCTCTTATTCTCCTTGCAATAAGCTGTGTATATTGAGAACCAAAATCCAAAATCAATATTTTATCCATTATTTTCACCACCTATTGTACAATCAGCTATAGCCACATCAGGAGTTCCAAAAGATGAGGAGAAATACATACTGTTTGATAATCCTATAATGCGATTCATAATATCAAAAAAATTATCCGCCAATGTAGCTGCCTTAAAATAAGAGACAAGCTCACCGTTATGAACCAAGAATCCATCAACGCCAAAAGAGAAGTCTCCGCTTATACTGTCTGCCATATGCAAACCCATAATTTCGGTTACATAAACCCCGTCAATCTTATTTAAAAGCGTATCTCTGTCTGTCGATGCATCCCCTTCTATATAAAAATTAAACGGTCCGACTTTTGGTATTGACATCCACGAACCCCTCTTTGCATTCGAGGTGTTGGTCATCTTCAGTTTGTTTGACGTATAAGTATTATGCAAAAAATTTTTCAGTATGCCGTTTTCAACCACAATTGTATCTTTTCTTTTCGAACCCTCATAGTCACATAATGTATTGTTCGGTCTGTTTTTTAAGGTTTTGGCATCTTTTATGGTTATGTTTTCACTAAAGATTCTTTTATTTATTTTATCTTCCAATGCCGTTGTATGGTTTATCACTGAATATGCATCAAATGCTGTAAAAAAATGGGATAGAATTTGTTCAAAAACATGATTTGCAAAAATTACGCTGTATTTTTTTGTGGAAACAGGCGTGGGATAGAGCTTATTTACAGCCATATTGGCTGCTTTTTGCGCTGCAAATTCAAAATTTATGTTGTTAAAATTATCTGCATCTAAGCTGTACCATCCTACATCACTATTTTTATCCTTTGCTAAAACAGAAACAGATGCAGATGCATAAGATACAGAATCTTTAATATCCATACCATAACTGTTTGCTATCTCAAATTCCTTAAAAGAAACAGAAACAGCCGAGCCCTTTACATCCACTATGCGTTTATCAAAATTCTTTGCAACACTATCCATAAGATATATTTTTTCTTTTATTTTCTCTCTGTCTGTATATGGCTTTTCTTTAATGTTTTTCTCCTTGTAGGACTCCATATTTATAATCTCAAAATCCAAAGGTTTGGAAAGTTTAAGCGAAACGTCCAACTCATCACAAATTCTTTCTGCGTCAAAATCATCTTTCAAACTAAAATACACAAAAGCAGACCTATTATCCTTTACCACCCTTATGCTGCACCCTGCATCCTCTGTCAAACCCTTTGAAAAATCTTTGGAATTTCTTAATTCAAACTCCTCTGTATGGGTTTTTTCA
>JALWEJ010000077.1 GCA_027014115.1 Desulfurellales bacterium | reverse complement strand
TAGAGTAAGAAGAACTGCGTCTAATTTAAATTCATTTGAAAATTTTCTCCTTGGTTTCATAAAACCTGCCTCCTTTAGTTAGTTTAGCATATGCACTAACTTGGTGTATACAGGATTGTAGCAAGAGTATTTTTAATATATATCTTTCAGTGATGATAGTCCTCTTGAATAATTTGGATTCCAACCATGAACTTCTTTCATCACCAATTCATCAGGGACTTCTGACAGAAAATACTCTTACCCTTTGATTGGTTTATCTTGTAGATAGAATCCACTTCTACAATCGGGTGCCCTAGCAATAAATAGCTCATTCCTTGCTATAGTTAAAGCAACATAGAGAATTCTTCTCTCTTCTTTTTCAGAATCAATATTTCCATAGCTTCAAGCATGAGGATATGTACCTTGTTTTGCATTTTCAACAAAACATATTGGTGATTATATACCTTTTGCGTTATGAACTGTAATCATCAATACAGCATCATCATTTTCTAATTTTTCTATTTCCGTGCTTGTTGTTGGTTCAAGTGTGAATGCATCAATAAAGTCGCCAATGGTTTTGTATTTCTCGGATACTGTGATTAAAAGCCTCAAATCTTGGTAACTATAATTCCATTTATCATATCTTTTTTTCAGAATTGGCGTTAGAGATTGCACCGCATTAGACAAACATAACCTCGGGGTATTCTGACTATCACTTGTTTGCTTATATACTATAATAGCGTTATGGGTTTCATTAAGACTCTCGGCTAAAATATCTATAGCCTTTTTGCATTTTTAAAGAAGCTATTTATTAACTTCTCTGCAGTTTTTCCCCAATCCTAGGCCATAATTTCAAATAACGCATCCAAGCTAAATCATCTTGTTCATTGCGTACGATTCTCAAAAGGGATAAAACATCTCAAACATTAGCAGATTTAGTCAAGCTAGTTCCACCAATGAAGTAATATGGAATCTCCCTTTTAATAAACTCTGCTTCTATTGGCTTTGCATCAAACCCAGAACGCACCAATACCATTACATCCTTGAAGCGAATATTTTTTCTCTTCTTTCAAGAATGATATCTGCAATCCAGCCCGCTTCATCATAAACACTATCAAAATCACATAACATCGGTAGAAAACCATTTTTTCCTATGCGCTTGCAATTGATTTTGATAATTTAATGGTGATCGATAAAGCAACCAATTTGATAAATCAAGTATCTCCTAATAGCTTCGATAATTTATAGATTGAGCAGGGTCACCAACACAAAATAGCCTTACACCTTCCGTTGAAAAATTCTTTAGAATTCCAAACTGCAATGGATTAGTACCCTGCATTTAATCTACCAACACTTCATTAAAAAGGTTTGCAACGCCTCTTCGAAGATCTGGTTTTTCTTTTAGACGTTGGTAAAATGCTCTAATAAATCATCATAGTCAAGATAACCTTTTGATTCTTTTGTTTTCTGATAATCATGAAATATCCTATAGCATATTTCGATAAATTCATCATTAAGATCAGTATTAGACGAAAGATATATTTTCGGTGATTGGCAAGTATTTTTGCTATATTAGTAATACTTAACAAGATCTGACGGTTGAGGAAATTCTTTGTTTATTTCTTTTTCTCGCTTGTTTAAATAGCTTTTTCTAACTAAAGTCATTAAAGATAATTGGTCATCAGAATCAATAATGTTAAAACCAGAAACACCAAAACTTTTTGGAATCTTCCTCATTACTGTTAAACAAAATGAATGAAATATCCTATCCTGAATTTGATTAGCTACGGGACCTAATTCACTTTTTAAACGTGATTTCATTTCTTTAGCCGCACGATTAGTAACTGTCATCATCAATATATGTGAAGGATCTGTGCCAGACCATATCAAATGTATAGCTATAGCGATGATTGTTCGTGTTTTTCCTTCAAAGGAGTGACACAAGTAATTTTACATTATCAAAAAATCATAAATACAACATTCTTGCAATAATAAACTATTGTTTAGGATTGTGACAAATTGCAAAAGGCACATTTGATTTTAGAAGACTATTGTTATAATATAGTTGAAATCTTAAAAATGAGGAATTTGTATGATTAAGGCTTTGTCGTTAATGGGGCAGTTGGGTTACGGATACCATAAGGATTCTTTTTTAAAAGCCATTGATGAAGGTATAGATTTTATCGGTGCTGATGCTGGCTCCATAGATTCAGGACCATATTTTTTAGGAAGCGGCAAAATGAAGGCAAACTACGATGCAACAAGGAATGATTTGGAATTTCCCCTTATCAAAGCAGTTGAGCTGGATATTCCTTTTATTGTCGGCTCTGCAGGATATGCAGGTGGAGATATACACTTAAAACAGATGGTGAACATAATAAAAAATATAGCAAAAGATAACAATCTTCACTTCAAAATGGCTGTTATACATTCCGAGTTTGACAAGGACTTTATTAAAAAAGAACTAAAACAGGGCAATATAAAAAGCTATGAGGGCAATAAGCCTCTGACAATTGAGGACATAGGCTCATCAAGCAGAATTGTCGGGCAGATAGGTGCTGCCAAATTTATAGAGGCACTTGAAAAAGGGTATAATGTTATACTCGCAGGACGAGCTACAGATGCATCAATATACGCCTCATACCCGCTTCTTAAGGGATACAAACCGCACCTTGTGTGGCATATGGCAAAAATAATCGAATGCGGCGCACTCTGTGCAAAGCCGGCAAGCCCCTCAGATGCCCTGCTTGGAATAATAGACGATGATGCATTCTACCTAAAACCGCTTGATGAAAACAGAAAATGCACACAAGAATCTGCAATGGCTCACACTCTTTATGAAAATACCAATCCTTTTGTTATTGAAGAGCCTGACGGAACACTTATCCTAAAAAACGCCAAATACGAACAGTATGATGAAAAGACAGTAAAAATCAGCAGTGCCGAATGGATAGAAAGAGAAAAAACAACGATAAAGCTCGAAGGGGCGAAATTGTCGGGATATAGAACAATCGCAATAGCAGGCATAAGAAATCCGCTTATGATTGAACAGATTGATGAAATTACAGATGACATAAAACATCAAATCTCGAAATCGTTCAACGAAAATTTCAAGCTGAATTTCAGACTCTATGGAAAAAACGGCGTGCTCGGCAGTATGGAATTTTTGGATAATCCCTATGAAATCGGCGTGATTGTAGATGTTGTTGCAAACTCGCAGCCGCTTGCCCACAAGATATGTTCAATATCAAAATCCAATCTTCAGCACTACGACTACAAAGGCAGAACAGCAACAGGTGCAAATGTAGCATTCCCCTACTCTCCCGCAGAATTTGATTTGGGTGAGGTTTATGAATTCTCGGTTTATCACATATTGGAAACCGACAATGTAGACCAATATTTCACAATAGAGGAGATTGAGCTGTGAAACTGAAAGATATGGTTTATGTATTAAGAAGCAAAAATGCCGGCGTATGGCACATAACAATAGATATAATTTTCAAAGACAGAAACTACTACGAAAAAGCCAAACAAAAACTCAATAAAAAACTGTTCTGCGATATATACGGCAAAAAAGATGTTGATTACTTCGAGTGCGACAGTATAAATACACTAAAAATATCGTTTTTGAGAGATGAGGCGGCAGGTTCTGTAAATGACACAGACTGCCTCGGGGCTAATTTTTACATACCGCTTTTGGAGATAGAAATATGAAAATTTTGATAGTAGGAAGCGGTGCTGTCGGTCTCGGTCTTGCTGCATTTTTGATAAATTCCAGAAACAGAGTCACACTTTTTGCAAGAAATGACAGCGAAAGACTTCTCAAGCAGAATGGTTTTAATGTAAGCGGTATTTTCGGAAATTTTGAGCATAAACCGAATAATTTTGAAACGATTTCTTCATATACAGACATAACAGACGGTTATGATTATATACTGATAACAGCAAAAACACTTGCAAACAGAGAAATTGCCAAAAATCTATCGACGATAAAAAACACAATACAATTAAGCAAAATAGTTGTAATACAAAACGGCTGGGGCAATTCTGAAATCTATGGAGAATATTTCAGCAAAGAACAAATCTACACAGCAAGAATTATAACCGGTTTTTTCAGAAAATCATATACAGACATTGAAATAACAGTTCATGCAGATACGATGTTTGTAGGCAATATATTCAAAAAGGAACTCTCAACTAATGTAAAACCGCTGTCGGATGCTCTAAATGAGGGTGGATTTGACTGCAGCATCTCAGAAGATGTCGACAAACACCTATGGGCAAAGATGCTGTACAACTGTGCACTTAATCCGCTTGGTGCAGTTTTGAATGTCGAATACGGAAAACTTTCCGAAAATGAATATTCCAAAAACATTATGAACAGAATAATTGACGAGATATACGAAGCTATGGAGCTAAACGGTTTTTCTACTTTTTTGGACAAAAACGAGTATAAAGAAGTATTTTACAAAAAACTAATTCCATCTACATATTCACACAAATCCTCAATGCTTCAGGATTTGATAAACAAACGCAAAACAGAAATTGATTCTTTAAACGGTATAGTTGTTGAACTCGGCAGAAAACATAATAAAAATTTTTATTACAACTCCTTCATTGTTGATACAATAAAAGCAAAGGAAAGTATGCTTTAATAAGGGGGAATTATGATTGAAGAACTTGCAAAAAAAGCAAGATGCTACAGAATATTTGATGAATCGACAGATGTGGAATATAAACTTTTAGAAAACATAATAAACACCCTAAGATATACATCCTCGGCAAGAAATGCACAGCCGCTCAAATATGTGATATCGACAAACAGAAACAAAAATTATGAGATTTTCAAAACACTCAAATGGGCAGGATATCTTCAAGATTGGGATGGACCATCTGAGAACCAAAGACCGTCTGCATATATCGTTATCTTGAGAGACAGAACAATGTCAACTGAAGATTTCTCTTTAATTGATACAGGCATCGCTCTTCAAACAATAATATTAAGTCTTGCCGAAAACGGTCTTGGAAGCTGCACTATAGCCGCAGTTGATAAAAACAGATTGAAAGAAGTGCTTTCAATAAATGATGACACAAAAGAGATATTATGTGTTTTGGCGATTGGAAAACCCAAAGAGAATGTGATTATAACAGATATGAAAAACGGCGATATAAAATACTACAGAGACGAAAAAGGCAATCACTACGTTCCAAAAAGAAGCTTAAATGAACTTATCTACAAATCAATAAAGTAAAAAAGAGGGTTTTAGACCCTCTTTAAATATTTTGTCTTTTCAAGCGTCTTAATCAAAGAAACAATTGTTTTGTTGAAGGGTACATCGATACCAACTTTGTTGGCTAATCGAACAACATGTCCGTTTAAATAATCTATCTCTGTTCTTTTACCTTTTCTCAAGTCTTCTCCCACACTTGCGCTCCAGCTTGCAGGTTTAAACCCCATCAAAAATTCAAAAACCTCGCTTTTGAGCTCTTTCTCATCAAAATGTGAAATATCAAGCTTTGCAGCAATTATTCTCATCTCATCAAGCAAAGTCTCAACAAGCCATTTTATGTCGCTATCTTCTAAATCTCTTGTTCCTGTCAAGCTGTTCAAGATTGCACCGGCGCAGTAAAACATAAATTTAAACCATTTGTCTTTCATTATGTTGTCAGATATTACAGAATTCACGCCGCACTCAACAAGTGCATTATTCACATTTTCTGCTGTGGGCTTTGCCGATTCGTTTAGATAGCCAACCTTCATACCGTGATCCAAGAACTGCTCTATAACATTTTCGCTCAACATCTTCGAGCCTATTGATACTGCTGCAGGTATCACATATTCATCGCCAAGAACCTCTTTTGCCTTATCTTCTGCATAGATACCGTTTTGTATTGTAATAACGGGCACATCTTTGAATTTTTCTGAGATTATTTCCAAAGATGAGTCTATATCAAATGATTTTACAGAAAGCATGATAAAGTCGGGGCTGTTTTTTATATCATCAATACTGCCGAATGCCGGTATATTATGCGCCTTGTCTTCAAAATCACCTTTTTTAAACAAGACACCTTCTCTGTTTACGATTTCTGCCCTTTTTCTTCTTGCAACAAGCTCAACATTGTGTTTTTTTGATAAAAAATAACCAAACATTAATCCCAAAGAACCTACACCATATATCAGAAAATTCATAAGCACACCGCCTAAAAATATTTTTAAAATGCTAACAATTTCAGCCCTGTTTGTCAAAATTTCTTTTAGTATTACCAACACAAAATAAAAACGCACTTTTCTTGTTTAAAGATAAAATATAATAACAATATACTACATTGAGAGCTAAATATCACTGCTCGTCATGAGTTGAGAGAGTAAATGAAAATACACTACAAACAACTTCAATTATTTGACAGATACAGCTTTTGAGTGTATAAAAATTATGAAAAGAAAATAAGAAACAGAGCGTTTAGTGAGTTGAAGGTTTTAGAACAAGAACAAGTGGGGCGGTGTATTGCTTTTTTCATTAGTACACCTAATTTTATATTATACATAAAAGAAAATGGCAATGAATGAAATTATGGGAAAATATAAAAACATGCTAATTCAAAGAAGATATAGTGACAATACGATAAAAATATATTGTCATTATTTCGAGGATTTTTGCATTTATTTTAAGGACGAAACTTTAAAAAATATAACAACAAGTCAAATAAACGCATATATCTTAGATCTGATAAAATCAAAGAATATTTCTATCAGTCAACAAAACCAGCGAATAAATGCTATTAAATTTTATTTTGAAAAAGTTCTCGGTAGAGAGAAACAATATTATAAACTTCATCGTCCACATAAAGAGCATAAGTTGCCAAAAGTATTAAGTAAAAATGAGATGAGACAGATTCTTAATTCCTGTAACAATATTAAGCACAAATGTATTTTAATGCTAATATATTCAGCAGGGCTAAGAAGAAGTGAATTGCTGAATCTTACATTATCAGATATTGATTCAGAACGAATGGTTATAAATATCAGAGGAGCGAAAGGAATGAAAGATAGAATTTCTCTATTATCAT
Source organism: Desulfurellales bacterium (assembly GCA_027014115.1). GTDB lineage: Bacteria > Campylobacterota_A > Desulfurellia > Desulfurellales > Hippeaceae > JALWEJ01. The sequence goes on along the minus strand of JALWEJ010000077.1, from coordinate 371 downwards.
ATAATTTGCTTCAACTTTTGAGAATATATTATAAAGAATACAAACCGAAGAAATATCTTTTTGAAGGTCAAAACGGCGGAAAATATTCACCAACAAGTGTTGCAAATATTCTCAAAAAAGCAACATTAAAAGCAGGGATTAAGAAAAAGGTAACTCCACATATGTTACGTCATAGTTTTGCAACTCACCTGCTTGAGCAAGGCACAGATTTGAGATATATTCAAGAGCTATTAGGGCATAACAATTTAAAAACAACTGAAATTTATACTCATGTGTCGAAACGAGCAATTGATAAGATAAAAAATCCAATGGATGATTTTTTTGAATAAGGAGAAAGAAGAAATGATAAAAGAAAAATATAAACAATTGTG
>JALWEJ010000076.1 GCA_027014115.1 Desulfurellales bacterium | reverse complement strand
CTTATTAAATCCAAGAGATATGAACTGAATCACATGTTTGTATCTCAGTTTGGAGATGGGATTGAAGAGTGAAGAGGGGTTTGGTATAATGGGATGGACATAAGATTGTGGGGATGTATAGAAGCTTTTTGAATTTCTCTTCAAGATAATCATATACACCGCTCATCTTGAGTTTTTGATAGTTGTTTGATTTATAGGTTGAGAGTATCTCATCTTTGAAGGAGTCAAACAGCTTGTCCCTCGATATGGTTTCAAGCTTATACCGGTGATATTCGTCAGCTTTCATGTTGTAATATTTTCTCACTGTGGCAGGATCAATGTTTAACTTTTTTCCTATTGCCAGTTTAGAATACCCTCTCTTTTTAAGCTCCTGAATTTTCCTAAACATTTTTGAATTTACCATCTCATCCTCCCTGTATTTTTCGGGAGGATTATACAGGGAATTTTATTTTTCTCTGCTATGTGAATTTAGTTTAGCATTTCCACTAAACTAATTAATGTATCGATAAGATTACTAAAAGCCTTTTTTGAGCACTTATTTTTTGGCTAATCAAAATAGGTGCCTGTATCTTTAAATCCTCAGTATCAAAATATATTATACATAAAATCAAATAATCGATCACAAAACCATAAAAACCGTGCTTATTTTTTGAAACGCAACATTAAATTTTACTTCGATTTTTTACATATTTAGGTTTTCTATATTATTTCTATATATTTCTATATATTTTTGTATATTCTTGTATATTTTGATATATTCTGACTTGAAATTTTGACAAAATGGTATATTGTTAGCACTCGAGGATTATGAGTGCTAACAAAAAATTTTAAGGAGGGTTGAGAGATGGCATTTAAACCTTTAATGGATAGGGTTCTGGCAGAGTTGTTGGACAAAGAGCAGAAGACAGAGTCGGGTATTATCATTCCTGATACAGCAAAAGAGAAACCTCAGGAAGCAGTAGTGGTTGAGGTTGGAGATGATGTTGAGTTGGTTAAAAAGGGTGACAGAGTCGTATTTGAGAAATATGCAGGAAATGAGATAAAAATTGACGACAAAGAGTATGTGATTCTAAAAGAAGACGAAATTCTCGGTAAATTTGAATAGGAGGTAGGCGTATGACTGCAAAGGTATTGGAATTTGGAGATAGTGCAAGAGAATATATCCTAAAGGGTGTTAATAAATTGGCTGACGCTGTAGCTGTTACAATGGGTCCAAGGGGTAGAAATGTTGTTATAGACAGAAAATTCGGAAGCCCGACAATCACAAAAGACGGTGTTACAGTTGCAAGAGAGGTAGAGCTTTCAGACCCATATGAAAACATGGGAGCTCAGCTTGTTAAAGAGGTTGCATCAAAAACAAGCGACATAGCAGGTGATGGAACAACTACAGCTACAATTTTGGCAAGAGCAATATATAGAGAGGGTCTAAGAAATGTTACAGCCGGTGCAAACCCGATAGAAATCAAAAGAGGAATCGACAAGGCTGTTATTAAGGTTGTAGAAGAGCTTAAAAACATTTCAAAGGATGTTACAGACAAAAAGCAGATAGCAGAGGTTGGAACAATATCTGCAAACAATGAATCTGAAATTGGAAACATCATTGCAGAGGCAATGGACAAGGTCGGCAAAAACGGTGTTATCACTGTTGAAGAAGCAAAATCAATGGAAACAACTTTGGAAGTTGTTGAGGGTATGAGATTTGACAGAGGATACCTCTCACCATACTTTGTAACAAACACAGACAAGATGGTTGCAGAGCTTGAAGACCCTTATATTGTTGTAACAGACAAAAAGATAAGCTCAATGCAGGAGTTTTTGCCTGTTGTTGAGAAAATTGTAAAAACAGGAAAACCATTCCTTGTAATAGCAGAAGAAATTGAGGGTGAAGCTTTGGCAACACTTGTTGTCAATAAGATAAGAGGAACAATTTCATGTGTTGCTGTTAAGGCTCCGGGCTTCGGTGACAGAAGAAAAGAGATGTTAAGAGACATTGCAATCCTAACAGGCGGACAGGTAATAAGCGAAGAAACAGGAATGAAGCTTGATACAACAGAATTGTCAATGCTTGGTAGAGCAAAGAAGGTTATAGTTGATAAAGAAAACACAACAATTGTTGACGGACTTGGCTCAAAAGAGGAAATACAAGCAAGAATCACTCAGATTGATGCACAGATTGAGCAGTCAACAAGCGAATACGACAAAGAGAAACTAAGAGAAAGAAAAGCAAAATTAGCAGGCGGTGTTGCAATCATCAAAGTTGGAGCAGCAACAGAAACAGAGATGAAAGAGAAGAAAGCAAGGGTTGAGGATGCCCTTAATGCAACAAAGGCAGCAGTTGAAGAGGGTATCGTACCTGGCGGTGGTACAGCACTTCTTAGATGTCAGTCGGTATTGGATGATCTCAAGGGTGAAAATGAAGATCAGGATATCGGTATAAAAATAATAAGAAAAGTTTTGGAAGAGCCAGCAAGGGTAATCGCAAGCAATGCAGGATTTGAGGGTTCTATAATTGTTAATAAAGTAAGAGACAACAGCGATGCAAGCTACGGATTTGATGCAAGGGGCGGCAACTTTGCAAATATGTTTGAAAAAGGTATAGTAGACCCGACAAAGGTTGAAAGAACAGCTATTCAAAATGCTGCATCTGTTGCAGGTTTGATGCTCACAACAGAGACATTGATTACAGACAATCCAGATGAAAAAGAAGAGATGCCTATGGGTGGTGCTGGCGGCGGAATGCCTGGAATGTATTAAAAATCATTCTTCTTTCCACATCAAGCCCGTCTTGGTTTTTCCAAGGCGGGCTTTTTATTTTTTGTATTGTTTATCTAACCTGTTAAAATACTTAAGCCTTTCCAGTTGTGCCTGTTTTTATGATTATATGTATATGAAATATGTCTGTATAAATCTTTAGAATTTTGCTTGACATTTATTAACAAGTATGCAAAAAATATCTAATTATTTATGTAATTTTCTTTTTGTAAAATTTATTTGTTAAATGTTTTTTAGATAATTTGTTTAACTTAAAAAAGCGAATAGGTGGTTAGCTGTATCTATCGTGTTTAATTGATGCTGTTTGTTGGTAGGGGGATTGTATGAAAAATATCGGATTAAAGGGAAAAATCATTGCAACTGTGCTGTCTGTAGGCATGTTGGTGGTTCTGGTTGATTCTTTTCTCACCATTTATTTGGCCAAAAGGGATGTTAAACCTCTACTTGCTTCAACATTGGATTCTGAGGCTAATCTTGCTTTGGAATTTGTCGATGCTGCATACAAGGATTTAGAAAATCAGTTATCGAAAGATATGAATGTAGCGTGGCTTATTGCCGTAGGAAACAGACCCGTGAGCCTTTCTGAGGATAAGATAACCTTTAATGCAAAAAATCAGATAACAAAAAAGGTTCACAGTGTTGATGTGCCTATACTCAAATCCGGGGATTTGATGCTGACAGGCAACAGTTCAATTGTTGATAAGATAACAAAAATAACAGGCGCTACAGCAACAATCTTTCAAAGAATAGATGACGGTTTTTTAAGAGTTTCAACAAGTGTTAGGTATAAAAATGGAAAAAGGGCAACAGGCACATATATCCCACTCGATTCTCCTGTTATTCAAACAGTGCTTAGCGGAAAAACATATTACGGAAAGGCGTATGTTGTTGATGGGTGGTACATAACGGCTTATAAGCCTATTATGGTCCAGGGTAAAATTGAAGGTATTTTGTATGTCGGCGTAAAAATGAAAAGATTTGCCGATAGTTTACAAAATGTCCTAACCGCAATCAAGGTTGGAGAGACAGGTTACTCATTTGTTGTTGATAACAAAGGAAACACAATAATCCATCCTGATAAAAAACTGATAGGCAAAAATGTTGCTTCTTTTGGTTTTATTAAACAGATGATAAGCAAAAAAAACGGCATTATAGAGTATGTATTCAGAGGCAAAAACGGTATAGCGGCTTTTAGATATTTTAAGCCATTAAACTATGTAATAGTGGTTAAAGATGTAGAAAGTGATTTCTCAAATGCAATAGTTTCATCTATCTTAAAATCTTCACTCATTGCATTTATAGCAATGCTTATTATAGCCATAGGTATAACAACAATATTTACAAAATCCATCAGCCAAAGAATACAAAGACTAATAGATGCTTTCAATAAATCAAGATATGACCTAACAATTCATCTTGAAAAACTCTCAAACGATGAGTTATGTCACCTTGCTGAAAAATTTAACGAATTTACAGCACAGAGAAAAGAAGACATTGTAAAGCTAAAATCCATAGGAACAGATGTTCAATCATCATCAACAGAATTTGCCCAATCCAGCGAACAGTTAAAAAACAATATGGATGACATAAAAGACAAGATGAAACTGATAGAAACATCCACAGGTGACATGAGAGAGGCTGTTGACAGCATCACTGTCAACACAGAACAAATCAACAACTTTATCGAAAATATGGTAACAGTAGGCCAAGACGGTGTCAATAAAGTAAATGTAACAGCAAATGTCATCGAAGAGCTTGAGAAAAACTCTCAAGAAACCTCAACAGCAATAGAAAATCTATCCAGCACATCCAAACAGATAGGAAACATAATAAATGTCATAAATGATATTGCAGAGCAGACAAATCTGCTGTCACTTAATGCAGCGATAGAGGCAGCAAGAGCCGGAGAAGCAGGAAGAGGTTTTGCTGTTGTTGCAGATGAGGTTAGAAAATTGGCTGAAAAAACACAGCACTCCACACAAGAAATTGCAGAAATTATTAAACATATACAGGTTGATGTTTCAAAGGCTGTAACACAATCCAAAAAGAGTGAACAGTCTGCCAAAGAGGGAAAAGATTTTACATTTGAGGTCAAAAACATACTTGAAGAGATTGGTAAAAGTATGGATGAGATGTCTGCACAATCAAGCAGCGTTGCAGCAGCAATTGAGGAAATGTCTGCAACATACAGAGAGATAGAAGAGCAAATCATAGATATCAATCAATCCGTTGATGAAAATGCAGGCGTTGTTGAAAATGTAAATCTTAAATCAAAAGAGCTGCTTGCCAAAGCCGACGAGGTAAACCAGGCGGTCTCAAGTTACAAAATATAAAATCTTGGGAGGGCAAATGCTCTCCCTTTTTCCAATCTACTTATTCTGTTAATCTACCTTTCTTTTCACTTATGTATATCAGTTCGCTTATTGTTTTGGCATTATGAGGATATATTGCATGAGTTAGCTGAAAATCTACATATTCTGTTATCGGTTTGCCGTCTTTATCTTTTAGTTTATAGGATGGACTGTGTGAGAAACTCTCAAAGAACTCTTTCAAAAGCTCTTTTTTTGCAAACTCTTCAATTTTTTCAGCTCTGCCTATATCGGCATTATCAGGAAGAACATGTGCTGCATAGAATATATCAGCATGGGACCTTGCTAAAAGATTGACATCACACTGTCTTAATTTTTTACCCATATTGATGAGCGCTTTTGCAGTATGTATAATAATCTCATCACCCACCTGCTCTGAAAACACATAGTTTATGTTTGACATTTTTTTGATATTCATTCTAATAAACACAAAACTTTTGTTGTTATCAATAAGATTTTGGATGTTTTTCAAAAATACAGACCTTAATTTTAAGCCTGTCATGTAATCTACTGTAAAAATATTATTTCTTAATATGTCAATTTCTTTTGACATAAATGTTACTTCAACATTATCTTCCTTTATTAAGGCTTCAATCAATCTTTTTTCTGCTTTTTCCAATATATCCTGATCAACCTTTTCTTTTTTTAAGATTTTTACAGCCTCATCAACACTAAAGCTGTGTCTGTACGGCCTTGTGGTTGTTAGAGCATCAAAAATATCAGCTATAGCAAGAATTTTTGCACAAAGCGATATTTTATCACAGGTTAAGTTGTCAGGATAGCCGCTTCCGTCACACTTTTCATGATGGCTTCTGACACAATCTGCCAAATATTTAAAATGGTCAAGATTTTTCAGCATTTCATAGGAAAAGACAGGATGATATTTCATTATGTTATATTCATTTTCTGTTAATTTTCCCGGTTTTAACAATATATTATCAGGTATACCTATTTTGCCTATATCGTGCAGCAAGCCTGCCTTATAGATTGTATCCTGAATCTTTTCATCCAAGCCAAGCTCTAAAGCCATGCTTTTGGCATAATGGGCTATTCGTTGAGAGTGACCCTTAGTATAAATATCGCGCGCTTCCATGAAATTAACGAATGATTCTATAAATTCTTCTTCGTATAGTTGAAACTGTTTTATTGAGTTGTTAAAGTTCTTTGCTATGCGTTTTATTTCGTTTATTTTACATCCGCTTTCGTCAATATATGTTGCCTGTTTTAGGGATTTTTCCAAGCCTCTAAAAACTCTATAGATAGATTTTTGAACTACTTTTATTAAAAATATATAAAACAGCATAGAAAACAGAACGGCAAAAACCGCTACTACTGCGATAATTTTCATAATTGACATTGTCTGATTCTTAGCCTGTTGTTTTGCTGCATCTATTATAGGCTGTATATCGTCAAGATATATGCCTGTTCCTATAAGCCAACCCCAAGGTTTATACAGCTCCATGTAGGCAATTTTTTCTCGTTTTTTATTTGAGTCTGGTTTTTTATAATAATAATCCAAAAAAGCATATCCGTTTAACCTTAAATCCTTTAGGTAATTTTTTCTAAATCTGTTTAGCTTGATATTTGTGGTGTTATCGCTTAAACACTCACCTATTGCTTCGGGTTTGTTTGGGTTGACTATCTGTTTTGAAAAACACTTACCACCGCTTAGATTAATCAATCGGAATACAAAAATATATCCATGTTCTTTTTTGCCGTATCGATAAATAGACAGGTTGTGCATCCATTTTCTTTTTAAGTTTTCCATCAAAAGCTCTGTATCGACTCTTGTAACAAAAATCCAGTTGAATCTTTTATCGTACTGCACAAAGGTAATTCCGGGTCTGTTTATGTTTTCAGGTTTTAGGTTATCCCATCCGGATGGCCAATACTGTTTAATAAAAACACTATTTTTTGTTTTTGCTGCTTTTATGATGTCCTTTATTATGAAGTTGCCCTTAAAATCTTGAAGATTTAAAAGATTCTTGGAATTTAGAGCAAGATAAAACGGATTTACCACGCAGTTACCTTTTATATCGAATATGTAATAAGATTCAGGTGAGAATGTTGTAGTTAAATTAATTAAGTAGTGCTGCATGAGAGATTTGGCTTTACTTTCCGGCAAATTACCGTCGTATGCCTTTATTATACCTTTATAAAAGTTCAACATTCGGGGATGCAGCGATATCTCAAGCTTGGTATTGGAGATTAAATTTTTTCTATCTTCGTCTATAAGCTTTATAAGATTCTTTACTGTAGATTTTGTATACTGTTTTGCGCTTTGTTTGTAGGATACATCTATGGTTTTTACATATTGTTTTTCTATCTTATTGGTTGTTTTGTACCAATACAATCCAAGAATTACGATAACAATCAAGGTCACTATCAATGATATGGCAAAAATCAAAGATATTATGGAATAGCTTTTTGAAGGTTTTTTTGTATTATTCACAAATAATCACACCCAAAAACAATTGAACACCCTGCTCTCAAAATATATATCATCATTCCTTTTCAGCTTCGAGACCGTCCCCGATTTTGTGTAAGCATCCTTTTCTATGAAAGTATTATACACAATCTCACCTGATATATCCACTAAGTCTGTCTTTGAAAACAATGGAAAACTGGGAGATAATTTCAGCCCA
>JALWEJ010000075.1 GCA_027014115.1 Desulfurellales bacterium | reverse complement strand
AACACAAAACCAACTGCTGTAATTCAGGCAAATTCAAAAAATGTAAAGGTTGGTGATTCTGTAACACTAAATGGCTCACAAAGCTCAGATGCAGACAACGATACATTAACATACTCTTGGAGTATACTATCAAAACCAGCAGGAAGCAGCGCTTCATTGAGCAGTTCTGATTCACAAAGCGTATCGTTTGTACCGGATGCTGTAGGAACATACGCTATTCAGCTTGTTGTAAATGATTCAAAGGAAAACAGTGATCCTGTAACGGTTGAGATTATAGCAAAAAACAAATGGTCATCCCCTATATTACAACCAAAACAACCTACAATCAACAAACTAAAGCCCATAAACAACACAAACATACAAGTTCCAAAGCCAAAAAATAATTTTACACCATTAACGCCGAAACCTACTGATAATGCAACACAATACTATAAACCTATATTAAAGCCCATATCAATTTATGAGTGGATTCAAAGATTTTTTGGTAAATAAATTAACAAATAAGACCGCTACACAGCGGTCTTATTTGTTTAGCAATTTATTTATTGTTGTAATTACAACATTCACATCTATGTTTTTAATAGAGCTATTGTTCTTATCAAATCTACATCCATTAACAACATAACCGGATTTTACAGCAATATTTATATCCGTTTCAAACATCATAGATGTCGGCGTATATCCAAAAAGGACAACGGAAGGTTTATTCACAGCCCATGCCATATGTGTCGGCCCTGTATCGCCGCCAACAACCAAATCAACTTTTGATATTAAATATTTTAAATCATTAATGGCTAATTTTGGCAGAACCTTTATATTTGAATGAAAAGAGAGATATTCTGCATCCATTTTTTCCTTTTCGTTTGCCCAGATTGTTAAAAAATTAGCATCAACCCTTTTTGAAATTTCAATATACTTGTCTTTCGGGTAATTTTTATTGTCGCTGCTTGAATTTGTAACAAAAAGTATATTTTTTTCTTTTTTGCTTAAAAATTTGTCTATATACGAATAATCTTTATTCTTATCATAAAACAGGTAAGCTTCTTTATCAATTATTTCATCCTTTGTATAAGAAAAATTCAAGCAGTTTGATGCCAAGTTAAGATTTCTATATACAACATTATCAAAACAAGGTATAAAAATTTTTTTATGATAAAACAGAGAAGATAGAGGCTCGCGAGCACTTTTCTTATCCAATCCGCAAACATCACCCTTTAAAAAAAACGATACAACAGCAGACTTTATCAACCCCTGTGCATCCAAAATCATATCAAATTTATCCAACGATCTTAAAAGGTTTATCTCGCTTTTCAGCAGCTTAAAACTTTTTTCTTTTTTTATACGTTTTAAATTAAGAACTATAAGCTTGTCTATATGGGGATTAAAATTTAATACATCAAAAAATCTATCTTCCGTTATCCATGTTATACTGCTTTCGGGATAGTGTTTCTTTATAAACTGCAAAATAACCATACTATGCACTATATCGCCAAGCGCACTCATTCTAATAATCGCCAACTTCATAAACTGCCCAACAAAAAATTACTCATTTTGTTATTGTAACACACAAGCAGCCACCATTCAAATATTGAATTAAAACGCATAATTTCATATAATCTTAAAGTATGTGGAAAAAAGTATTAGACCAACTAAGAAAAAAAGCAGATACAGAGGATTTGGAAAAACTCTCTTTAATAGAACCTGTCTCAATAGAGCCGCAGAAAATTAGCCTTATTATTCCAAACAATCAAATCAAAATTTTAATAACAGAAAAGTATAAAAACGATATTTCCAATATATTAAAAGATATTTTTGGTGTCGCACCAACAATAGAACTGTTAATAGAAGAGGATATATCCAATCTGAATCCAAAATACATGTTTGAAAATTTTATAGTCGGACCAAGTAATCAGCTTGCCTATGCAGCAAGTGCAGCAGTAAGCGAAAATCCGGCAAAAGCATATAACCCTCTATTTATATACGGCGGGGTAGGGCTTGGGAAAACACATCTTCTTCATGCAATAGGTAACAAAATAAAACAAAAAAAGAAAAAAGCAAAAATACTTTATATCTCAAGCGAAGAGTTTACAAATGAATTGATTAATTCCATACAGTATAAGAAAATGAATCAGTTTAGAAGTAAATACAGAAATTTAGATTGTCTGCTTATTGATGATATACAATTTATATCCTCAAAAGAACGTACAGAAGAAGAATTTTTTCACACATTCAACACACTTTATGAAAACCAAAAACAGATAGTTCTAACAAGTGATAAATCACCAAATGACATACCTGATATTGAAAACAGGCTAAAATCAAGATTTAATTGGGGATTAATAGTAGATATTCAACCACCGGAATTCGAAACAAGAATAGCTATAATAAACAGAAAAGCCGAACTGTTTAACCTAAACTTAGAACCGGAAATAGTAAACTTTATAGCATCACATATAAATTCAAATGTAAGAGAAATAGAAGGAGCTTTGATAAAAATTTCCGCCTACAAATCAATAATGAAACAAAAAGTAACATTAAACCTCGTAGAAAATATACTGCAGGATATAGTTATAAGAAAAGAAAAGATGCTAACAGCCGAAAATATACAAAAAACAGTAGCCAAACATTTTAACATATCAATAGATGAACTAAAATCATCAAAAAGGACAAAAGATATACTTATTCCAAGAGAAGCAGCAATGTATTTAACAAGAAAAATAACAAAAAACTCCCTTCCGGAAATAAAAGCAAAATTTGGCATAAAAAGCCATGCAACAATACTAAATGCATGCAAAAAAATAGAAAAAGAAATGGAAAAAAACGCAGAACTAAAGGAAAAAATAGAAACAATAGAAAAAGAGATTAAAGATGTCTAAAAACCTATCAATAACTAAAAATTTAAACACCAATTTTGTTAATAATAGGCTTAAACACAAAGTTATTGACAAAATTGACAAAGTTATTGACAAAAAAATTCCAAACTACAACCTTAAGATAAAAAGAAAAAAACCACTTTTCAACATAAAAACAGCTCTTATTACTTCTTTTAAATATAAAAAGATAAATTAAATAAAAGGAGAAGAAAAATGTCAGAAACAATCAAAATATCAACACAGGAATTTAAAAAGGTTATGCAAACAGCATCTCTCACATCCTCAAAAGAAAAAGACAATATACTATCAAATGCACTAATCGAAATAAAAAATTCAAAAATAACAGTAGTTTCAAAAAACAGTATTACAAAATCAAAGCAAATAATAGAGATAGAAAATGAAAGTATAGACAAAACAATACTCATCAATCCACACACAGTATTCAATATCTTTAAAGAACTAAAAGAAAATGAGACAGAAATGATTATTGAAGATAACCTTATAAAAATAAAAAACGGGAAATTCAAAACAAATATAAAAACATTAAATCAAGAGCTGTATCCAAATGAACAACAAGAAGAAGAAATGGATAAAAAAACAACACTGCCGTTTGAAAAAATAAAACACCTGTTTAAATCAACAACACCCTATCCTGACAAAAACGACATATCAAGAGAATACACAGGAGTATTCATCGAAATACAAAACGAAAACTTAAAAGCATCAGCAACAGACCATTTTAGATTAATCAATATAGTCACAAATATAGAAAACAGTAATACCAACATATCATTTATTATAGAAAATGAAGGAGCATCCTTAATTTCAAAAGTTGAAATGGAAAAAGACGTCGAATTTTTAATAGGAAAAAACAATATAGCACTAAAAGACAACAATAAAATCATTTATTCAAAAACAATAGAAGGAAAATTTCCGGAATATCAAGCAATTCTACTTGATGAAAACAGCAATTTTATAACAATAAACAGAAACGGTATTCTAAGTTCCATAAAAAGGGTATCCATAACAAATCAAAAAAACGAAATAGAACTCGAAATTAAACCAAATCAAAAAACACTCATAGTTTCCTCACAAAATCAAGAAGGAGAAGAATCAACAGACGAAACACAAATCATAAACTCAAATAACGAAAATGAAATAAAAATTAAATTGGATTCACGATTTGCTATGAACTTTTTATCCCAAATAACAACCGAAAATATAGAATTATTCTACAGAAGCTCAGAAGAACCCATAATGTTAAAAGCAAGTGAAAATGAATACTTATATAACTATATTATGACACCAATAATAGAATAAATGTACATCGACAACATTATCATAAGTAATTTTAGAAACTTCGAATTTACCGACATAAAAACAAAAAAAACAAATATAATTTACGGCAGAAATGCATCAGGAAAGACCAATACGATAGAGGCTATATATACGCTCATAAACGGACATTCGTTTAAAAATAAAAATCTGCCTTTACAAAAAAACAGCCAAAAAAAAACAATCCTCAGCGCAACACTAAATAATAACAACATATATATAGAAATATTTAAGGGTAAAAAAACTATAAAATTAAATACAAAACCTACAACAACAATACACCTAAAAAAAACATTCTCTTCTATTCTTTATTCCATAGAATCATTTATCTCATTTAAGGACAAAAAATATATTTTCTCTTTACTTGATAGAAACAGCTTCATTAATAATCAAGAAATAGTTGATATGATTCTTGAATACAACAAACTTCTTAAACTCAAAAAAACGGCTGTAAACTCACCAAATAATGATAAAAATCTTTTAAATATCTTACACAATAAAATATTATCCTTAATGAGAGAAATATCAAACAATAGACAGCAGTCCTCATTAAATATAAACTCAAAAATAAACAACATATTAAAAAATTTCACGGATAAAAAAGCCAAAATCATATACGAAACGGCAAATTATAAAAAAGATGTATTGGAGTATGAAATCCAAAACAGAAAAATAATAACCTCTCTCAATAAAGATAAATTTACTATTCTGTTTGACGATAAAGATATTTTCACCTATGCTTCAATAGGTGAAAAAAAGATTGTTTTACTTTCTTTAATACTCTCAATAGTGGAAAACTATAATAAAACAATAAAACCAATTTTGTTAATAGATGATTTGGAAGGGGATTTGGATGATGATGCAAAAAAAACAGCGCTTAAAATACTGAAAGAATTCCCAAACCAGCTCTTTTTGACAACATTGGGTGAATATTTATATAATGGCGCTAACATTATAAGATTGTAAGGAGTTTTTAAGTTGAAAGAATATACAGCAAACAGCATAAAGGTTTTAAAAGGTTTAGAAGCGGTTAGAAAAAGGCCTGCAATGTATATAGGCGGAACATCTATAGAGGGACTACATCATCTTGTTTATGAGGTTGTAGATAACTCCATAGATGAAGCAATGGCGGGTTACTGTGATATTATAAAAGTATTTATTAATGAGGATAACTCAATAACCGTTGAAGATAACGGAAGGGGTATTCCCGTAGATATCCACCCGATAGAAAAAATACCTGCCGCAACAGTTGTTTTAACTACACTTCATGCAGGCGGAAAATTTGATAATAAAAACTATAAGGTATCTGGCGGTCTGCATGGTGTTGGTATTAGTGTTGTAAATGCATTATCAGAAAACCTCTGTGTGGAAATTAAAAGGGATGGAAAAATATATAAACAGGAATTTGAAAGAGGTATTCAAAAATATGATTTAAAGGTAATAGGTGAAACAAATCAGACAGGAACAAAGGTTACCTTCCTACCCGATAGTGAAATATTTGAAACAACAGATTTTAGCTATGAGATACTTATAAAAAGATTTAGAGAGCTTGCATTTTTGAATAAAGGTATAAGGATTATCCTAACAGATAGAAGGACACAAAAGAGTGAAAATCTGCATTACAAAAACGGTTTAATTTCTTTTATAGACTATATCAGCTCAAATAAGACACGACTTTTTGATGAGCCTATATATTTCAATATAGTTAATAAAGAGGTATCTGTTGAGCTTTCTATGGTTTATACAGATTCCTATTCTTCCATTATACATACATTTGCAAACTCCATAAACACTATGGAAGGTGGTGTTCATCTATCGGCTTTTAAAAGTGTTTTAACAAAGGTTATAAATAATTATATTAAGAAAAATAATATTATTAAAGGTGATGTGAGTTTCTCAGGAGATGATGTTAGAGAGGGGATTGTTGCTGTTTTATCTGTTAGATTACCTAATCCTCAATTCGAAGGACAGACAAAAACTAAACTTGTAAACACAAATATTAAAAATATCATACAAACAAAACTTTATGATAGATTGAGTGAGTATTTTGAAGAGCATCCGCAGGTTGCAAAATCTATTATTGATAAAGTTCAAAAGGCTTATTCGGCAAGAGAAGCAGCAAGAAAAGCAAGAGAATTGGTTAGAAGGAAAACAGTCTTTGAAACAAAGGGTCTGCCGGGTAAATTGGCGGATTGTCAAGAAAAAGATCCAGAAAAAACAGAGTTATTTATTGTTGAGGGAGATTCTGCAGGCGGTAGTGCAAAACAAGCAAGAGATAGGGTATTTCAGGCTATTTTGCCGCTTAAAGGTAAGATTTTAAATACTGAAAAAACACACCTTACAAAAATACTTACAAGTGAGGAGATAAAAAATATAGTAACAGCAATTGGAGCAGGTATAGGGGATTCATTTAATATTAATGACGTAAGATACCATAAGATTATTATAATGACAGATGCAGATGTGGATGGAAGTCATATACAAACACTTATTTTAACACTCTTTTTTAGGTATTTTAAAGAGTTGATAGAGATGGGGTATGTTTATATTGCACAACCACCCCTATATAAATGTAAAATAGGAAAGAAAGAATTTTATGTAAAAGATGAAAAACAGATGAAGGAATTTCTTATAAATAAGGGAATAGAAGATTTTACACCTATTGTTGATACAAAAAAGATAGATAATGATGAATTCAAAAAGATAGTAAACAGACTTCTTGTATATGAAAATATGGTTGACAGGTTGACAAAAAAATATGGTTCTGAAGAAATTGTCAGATGTTTATCTATAACTTCGCCATCATATGAAGATATAAATAATCTTAATCGACTTTTAGAAATTTTAAACAACTGTCTAAAAGCAAATTCCTCTATATTTATAGAAGAAATAGAGCCTCAGGATGAGGCTTTGGTTTTTAAGTATGTTTTTGATAACGAAAAGAAAGAAATGTTTATAAATAGGGATTTTTTTGCATCACATGAATTTCAACTTATAACCAAATATGCACCATCTAAAAATCTTCTTGGTTCACCGCCATTTAAAGCTTTGGTGAAAAATGAAGAAATGAAATTTAAAACCATTAAAGATATGATTAATTATGTCGAAGAAAGAGCAAAAAAAGGTCTTGAAATACAAAGATATAAAGGTCTTGGCGAGATGAACCCCGAGCAGTTGTGGGAGACAACAATGGATCCTAAAAAGAGAAATTTATTAAAAATAACAATAAGTGATGCACAAAAAGCAGATACCGTTTTTAATCTTTTAATGGGTAATAGGGCTGATTTAAGAAGAGAATTTATAGAAAAAAATGCAAAATTTGTAAAACATCTTGATGTTTAGGGGTGGCTTTTAATGAAAGATTTATTTAATGATAAAAATATAATTCCAATAGATATAGAAGACACAATGAAACAGTCCTACTTGGACTACTCAATGAGTGTTATTGTAGGGCGTGCAATACCAGATGCAAGAGACGGTCTAAAACCTGTTCACAGGCGAATACTTTATGCAATGAAAGAGCTGAATCTTGATTTTAATAAACCCTATAAAAAGAGTGCCCGTGTGGTTGGTGATGTTATAGGTAAATATCATCCACATGGTGATATGGCTGTATATGATGCATTGGTGAGAATGAGTCAGGAATTCTCCATGAGATACCCTCTTATAGACGGTCAAGGAAACTTTGGTTCAATAGATGGGGATTCACCTGCTGCAATGAGATATACAGAGGTTAGATTGTCAAAAATAGCTCAAGAAATGCTTAAGGATTTGGATAAAAATAGTGTTGATTTTATACCTAACTATGATGAATCAATGAGTGAACCCTTTGTTTTACCAAGTTATATACCAAATATGTTGATGAACGGCTCAAGCGGAATAGCTGTCGGATTTGCAACAAATATTCCTCCGCATAACCTTGGTGAAATTATTGATGCCTGTCTTTTGTATCTAAAAAGGGATGGTGATGTTGAGCTTGACGATTTACTTCAGTATATAAAAGGACCGGATTTTCCAACAGGTGGTTTATGTTTTGATAGAGAGTCAATTAAAGAGGCATATAAAACAGGACTTGGGAAAGTTAAGGTTAGAGCTAGAGTTAAAGAGGAAAAGATTAAAAACAGAAATGCTCTTATTGTGTATGAAATACCTTATCAGGTAAATAAAGCCCTGCTTATACAATCTATCGCTCAACTTGTAAAAGATAAAAAAGTTGAAGGAATTTCCGATTTAAGAGATGAATCCAATAAAGAGGGTATAAGAATTGTTATAGAGATTAAAAAAGATGATGAGCCTCAAGTTGTTTTGAATAAACTCTATAAATACACAAATTTAGAGACAACATTTGGTATAAATATGCTTGCGCTTGTTGATAATGTACCGAGACTTCTTAGCCTAAAGGATGCAGTATCTGTTTTTATATCTCATAGAATAGATGTTGTAAAAAGAAGAACATCGTTTTTATTGAATAAAGCAAAAGATAGAGCTCATATTCTTGAGGGTTTAAGGATTACACTCGATAATATAGATGAGGTTGTAACTATTATACGTTCTTCAAAAGATACTCAAGAGGCAAAACAAAGATTAAAAGAGCGCTTTAAATTAAGCGATAAACAAACTCAAGCAATATTGGATATGAGGCTTGCAAGGCTTGTTGCTTTGGAAAAACAAAAAATTATAGATGAATATGAAAGTGTTATTAAGGATATAGCTTATTATGAAAGCATCTTGTCCAACAGGGATGTTTTAAAGGGTGTTATAAAAGATGAACTTTTGTATGTTAAAGATACCTATAACGATAAAAGAAGAACACAAATTCTCGACAGACCTAAAGATATTGATATAGAAGATATGATAAAAAACGAAGAACTGTTGATAACATTTTCCAAAAAGGGATATATAAAATCCATACCGGCTGATGTTTATTCTACACAAAACAGAGGCGGTAAAGGTAGAATGGCAGCAACCTTTGCAGACAGCGATTATATTTACGATATATTTCTAACAGAAAGCCTGAACACCCTTTTGTGTTTTGCAAATACAGGTAAGGTTTACAAACTGAAGGCTTATAATATACCTAAACTTACACAAACAGCAAAAGGAAAGCCTATTGTAAATCTTTTAAAACTGCAGCCGGGTGAGCAAATAAAAACAATTTTACCATTTGAGGGAAACAAAAGTTTGTTTTTTGTAACCCAAAAGGGTATTGTAAAAAAATCATCGGTATCTAATTTTGAAAATATTAATGTAAACGGCAAGATGGCAATAAAACTTGCCGAGCAGGACTCTCTGGTTAGAGTCTTTGGTGTTCAAAATGAGGATGATATAGTTATTACCACAAAAAAAGGAATGATTATAAGGTTTGGCTCATCAGAGGTTAGAGATATGGGCAGATTGGCAGCAGGAGTTAAAGGAATAAAACTCTCACAAGATGATATTGTAATTTCTGCAGATAGTTTTAACGAAGAAAGGCATACAAAGATTATTTTTGTAACAGCCAAAGGAATGGCAAAGCTGATAAAAATAAACAATGTAAGAAAAATAAAAAGAGGCGGAAAAGGTGTAATAGGTATCAAACTAAACAGCGGTGATTTCGTTGCCGACAGCCTTGCGTTAAATGAAAAAGATGATGTTATGGTAATAACAAAAAACGGCAAGATTATTAAGGTTGAGGCAAAGGATATAAGGGTAACCGGACGTGCTGCAAAAGGTGTTAAACTAATTAATATAGCAGAGGATGATATGGTTGTAAGTTTGGTTGTTTCAAGGGAAGATAATGAATCCGATACTTAAAAACGCAATAAAACAGGATATAAAAGCCGTAGATGAGACACTATCAAAACTAATCAAACCGGAGAGTAAGCTCTCTTTTGATGTTTATAAACAAGTTGTGGAATCGGGTAAAAGATTAAGGCCGTTGCTTGTTTTATACAGTGCAAATGCCTTAGGTTTTCAAAAAACAAACGATGCACTCATCTTGGGTTCCATAATAGAACTCATCCATACAGCGAGCTTGCTTCATGATGATATAATAGATGATGCACAGTTCAGAAGAGGAAGAAAGGCAGCCAATACTGTCTTTGGAGTAAAACCTGCCGTTTTGGGTGGAGATTATCTCTATTCTCTTGCATTTAATATGGTGTTGGATTTTGATATTGATATAGCCAAGGTTATATCCAAAGCAGCATATATGCTTGCAGAGGGTGAAATAAAAGAGATAGAAAATGCCTTCAATGTTTATGTGACACAAGAAGATTATTACGATGTAATCTATAAAAAAACAGCAACACTACTTGAAGCAAGCAGCGTATGTGGTGCTTTACTTGCTGATAAAAAATATAAAGAACAGTTTGAAGAATACGGAAAAAATCTCGGTTTTGCATTTCAGATAAAAGATGATTGTCTTGACTATAGAGCCGATTTTAAAATGTTGGGTAAGGATATGGGTATAGATTTAAAAGAAGGAAAAATAACCATGCCCGTTTTATACGCTGTAAATGAGGATGAGTCTTTAAGGAATGAGATAGATTTATATTTCAAGCAAAAGGATGATAAGCTGCTTATTTGGTTAATCGAAACAATCAGAAAAAAAGGTCTTGAACCCTCAATGGAAAAAGCAAGAGAATTTGCAAAAAAGGCTAAAGATGCTATCTCTTTTTTAGAGGATGGCAAATACAAAAAATACCTTATGGCAGTTGCCGATTATGCCATAGAAAGGGAGAAATGAAAACCTCGGTAATTGAACTGATTGGTACAAATCATAAGTTTTCGGATTTACAAACAAGAGAAAAGCTTACATTCCATCAAGATGAGCTTGAGCACTATCTAAAAAAAATAAAATCATTTGCCTATGTAAAAGAGGTAATGATTCTATCAACCTGTAACAGAATTGAGATGTTAATTGTGTCGGGTCTGCCTATTTCCGATAGGATTGTTGAGTTTTTATCGGAATATTCAGGTTTGGATGTTGATAAACTCTATGACATTCTTTATATAAAACGCAATATTGAGGCTGTCAGGCATATATTTAGGGTTGCAAGCAGTCTTGATTCGATGGTTATCGGTGAACCGCAGATTTTGGGACAAATTAAAGATGCCTATAAATGGTCTGTTGAATTTATGACAAGCGGTGCAACAATAAACAGAATTATGCGCAGAGCATTTCATGCTGCAAAAGTTGTAAAAACAAAGACCGATATTTCAAAAGGTGCAGTAAGTGTTGCCTATGCGGCTGTTTTAAAATCAAAAAAAATAATGAACTTGGATGGAAAAAAAGTTTTAAGCATAGGTGTTTCGGAAATGAACAGGTTGGCATGCGAGCATTTCAGTCAGGCAAATGCAGAAATTGCTTATATAGCCAACAGAACAAAAGAAAATGCACTTGAGCTTGCAAAGCAGTACAATGCACAACTAATCGGTTTGGATGAGCTGAAAGATGTTTTCTTGAATGTTGATATTGTTGTTACATCGACAGCTTCAAAAACGCCGATTATAAACAAAGAGTTCATTCCAAAAAACCGCAAACTGCTTATTATAGATATGGCAATACCAAAGGATACTCAAGATGGTGTAGAAGATTTTGAAAATATAGAGCTGATTTTTGTGGATGATTTGAAAAATGTAGTCGATGAATCTATGCGTTTTAGAAAGAAGCAGTCAGAACTTGCAGAAGAGATTATAAACAATGAACTTAAAGCCTATATTGAATATATTGAATCGCTTGATTATGATGAGATAATAAAAAAATTACGAATAATAGCAGATAGAATAAGACAAACCGAATTAAATAAGTTTAAAAAACGCTACAAAGATAAAATTGACGAAAATATCTTGGAGGGTGTAGATATGCTTACACGCTCTCTTTTAAATAAAGTCCTACATGAACCCACAAGAAATATAAAGATGTTTATGGAACACCCAGAGGGTGATATGTATATTGAACTCTTAAAAAGAATTTTCAAAATAGAACATTCCAAAAAGGATGTAAAATGCTTTTTTTCGGAAAACAGTTAAAAATAGGGACGAGAGGCTCAAAACTTGCGTTGTATCAGGCTGAATTGGTAAAAAAACAGCTTGAAAAGATGGGTTTTGTTTGCTCTATAGAAACAATAAAAACACAAGGTGACAAAATAGATAAGCCTCTATATGATTTTGGAGGAAAAGGGCTTTTTGTAAAAGATATAGAACAAGCTTTGCTTGATTATGATATTGATATTGCTGTTCACAGCTTAAAGGATATGAGCATTTTTGAAAATGATGAGTTTGAATTTGTGGTTTTAAAAAGAGATTTTTGGCAGGATACATTTATTTCTCATAAAGGCAATATTTTCGAAATAGAAAAAAACGCAAAAGTGGGCACTACATCTTTAAGAAGAAGAGCGGAGCTCTATAGGATACGCAGTGATTTGAATTTTGTCGATTTGAGAGGTAATCTGGATACACGTCTTGCAAAGCTTGAAAAAGGCGAAATTGATGCCATTGTTGTTTCGAAAGCCGGTCTTAAGAGACTTGGTTTTTATGATAACGGATATATGTATGATTTGGAATCTGTGATACCCTCAGCCGGTCAAGGTGTTGTCGCCGCTCAATTTTTAAAGGCTTCCGAATATAAAGAAGCATTTAAAAATTTGGAAGATAAAACAACGAGAGTGTGTATTGATGTTGAAAGAAGCTTTGTGAGACAGCTTAATGCATCATGCAATTATCCCATAGGAGCACATGCTTTTTTTGCAAAAGACGACGATTTTTGCATGGATGCTATGTACGGCTTTGTAGATGATATAACAAAAAGCATTAGATGTTCCGTTTGTGAATCAAGTATACTGTTTACTCTTTCAAGATGTATCGATGAGATTGAAAAGGGGATAAAAAAATGATTATAGGTGTTTCAAATGAATTATCTCTAAAGTATTTTCCCTATATTAACGAACCTGTAGAATTTAATGAACATTTGAATAAAAAATTTTTATTGAAATGCTCAAATATTGTCACCAAAGGCGGTAAGATTATTTTAAACAATGATATAGATAGTGCTGAGATTGTTTTCAAAAATTCAATAAAGCCGACCTACAAAGCATCCGTTCTGTTTAGTGCCAACAAAGATGATTTGATATGCTATACAGAAAAATACGATGAATTGTTTGATATATACCCCGTTGATTCCTTGGAATTCAGAGAAGTTGATTTTGTTGTTGATGATAAATGCAAATGGGTGGTTTTTACAAGCAAAAGAGCTGTTGACTATTTTTTTGAAAAAGTCAATTCAAGATTTTTTTGTTTCAAAAAAATTGCTGCTGTTGGGAGTAAAACTGCTGAGCACTTATCGAATAAAGGTTTTAAAATGGACTATGTGCCGGATGAGTTTTACGGTGAATCTTTGGTTGAGTTTTTAAAGGATAAAGAAGATGTGCTTATTGTTTCTCCGGTGAAATACAATAAGGCGTTTGATGCTTTGGATAATGTTAGGGTTATGCCCGTTTACGAAAATAGTGTTGCTAAAAACATAAAATTCTACAAATATGACAGAGAATTTGATTTTGGATTATTTACCTCACCAAGTGCATTTTGGCATTTAAAGGAAGCTTTTGGAGATTTTGGATTTGCAGATAAAATCAAGACAATTGTTGCAATAGGTAAAACCACAAAAAATTACATAGAATCCTGCGGTTTCAGTGCGCGAATGCCCGAACAGGCTACTATTCAGGATATGTTTGATTGTATTGAAAAAGGAGTATGATGTATGGATGATTTTAAAAATTTGGAAGAGATATCAAAAAAAATTAGACGTAATATACTGATAATGCTAAATAAATCCGGAAGCGGACACAGTGGCGGTTCTTTGAGTATTGTGGATATTTTAGTTTCTCTCTATTTTGGTGGAATAATGAACTATAATGCAAAAAACCCCAACTGGGAAGATAGAGACAGACTTGTTTTATCAAAAGGCCATGCATGTCCGGCTTTATATGCCACACTTGCAGAGGCGGGATATTTCGATAAGGAGTTGTTGTGGACACTTAGAAAACTTGGCTCACCACTTCAAGGACATCCCGATTCAAAAAAGCTGCCGGGCATTGAAGCATCAACAGGTTCTTTGGGAAACGGTATAGCTCAAGCTGTTGGTATTGCTTTGGCTGCAAAGGTTTTAAAGAAAAAATATAAGGTATTCTGCATTGTTGGAGACGGTGAGATGCAGGAGGGCTTGGTGTATGAGGCTTTAATGGCTGCGGGACATTACAAACTTTCAAATCTTATAATTATTGTGGATAACAACGGTTTACAGATAGACGGTCAGGTAAGTGATGTTATGAATGTCTACCCCTTAAAAGAAAAATTTGAGGCATTTAACTTTAGAGTTCATGAGATAAGTGGACATGTATATAATAATATAATTGATACATTAACTACTGCAAAAAGAAATGTTATCTCTCCGACTGCTGTCATAGCAAGAACGGTAAAAGGCATGGGTGTTTCATTTATGGCAAACAGGGTTGAATATCACGGCGTTGCTCCTACGGATGAGGAGTTGAAAAAGGCTTTAGAGGAGTTGAAATAATGGAAAAGAAAGCTACAAGAGAAGCCTACGGAAAGGCTTTGGTTGATATAGGAAAAAATGAATTGGTCGTTGCGTTGGATGCAGATTTATCCGGCTCGACAAAATCAGCCGATTTTAAAAAGGTTTATCCGAATAGATTTTTTAATATGGGTATAGCAGAATCAAATATGGTTGATGTTGCTGCAGGAATGGCACTAAGCGGTTTGAAACCTTATGCTTCATCTTTTGCCGTATTTGTAACAGGAAGGGCATTTGAACCTATCAGACAGTCCATATGTTATCCCAATCTCCATGTTGTTTTATGCGGATCACATTCGGGCATTAGTGTGGGAGAAGACGGGGGTTCACATCAGGCTATTGTAGACATATCCCTAATGCGTTCCCTTCCCAATATGAAGGTTATTGTGCCAGCTGATTATAAAGAAACATATGCTGCTGTTAAGGCGAGTCTCGATATGGAAGGTCCTGTTTATATAAGAACATCGAGGGCAAAATCTCCTGTTTTTACAAATAGCGACAATTTTGAACTTGGGAAGGCTCAGATTCTTAAAGAAGGTCAAGATGCCACCATTATTGCATGCGGCATGATGAGCTATCTTGCTTTGGAGGCTGCAGAACTGCTCAAAAAAGATAATATAAATCTTGAGGTTATCAATTCTGCCTCAGTAAAACCTCTTGATGAGGATACTGTGTATAATTCTGCAAAAAAAACAGGCAGAGTTTTTACAGTAGAAGAGCATTCCATTATAGACGGACTTGGCAGTGCCGTTTGTGAATTTTTGTCGGAACACCACCCTGTATTTGTTCATAAAATAGGTATGGAGGATGTTTTTGGAGAATCTGGCACAAAGGATGATTTGTTCTGTAAATTCGGCTTTACAAAAGAGGCTGTTGCGCAGAGGATAAAAGACAAGCTTAATGGTTGAATTTATAGACGTTGTTAAAAAATTCGGCGATAAAACCGTTTTAAACGGTTTAAGTTTTCGTATAGTTCCCAACACAATGAATCAGATTGTTGGTGAGCAGTCCTCAGGTAAAAGTACCATCTTGAAAATGATATACGGAGCGGTAAAACCCGATAGAGGTTATATAAGAGCATTTGATGCAGATGTTTCCAATTTGAAATATTCAGGCATTATTCTTCTTAGGCGCTATCTTGGTATAATCTTTGAGGATATAAGGCTTATTAAAGGTTTGACCGTCAGAGAAAACATATCAACAATCATAAAAATGACAAAAAGAGATTTGTATTTTTCAGAGGAAATATTTGATATTCTCTCTATAGGCCATCTTTTGGAGAAATATCCACGTGAGCTTTCTTTAAGTGAACAGTCTTTGGTAAATATAGTCAGGGGTGTTGTATTTAATTTTCCTCTTGTTTTGGCTGATGAGCCTTTAAGGTATTTATCTTATGAATACAAAAGAAAGGTAATAGAGCTTTTCAAACATCTAAACAGGCAAAAAGGGATAACATTTCTTATTGCCTCTCAAAATATTTTGGATGATGATTTTAATGTCATCTTTATAGGTAACGATGAGTCGAGATAATGTTGATATAGCTCTGTTTTTTGTTGTTGTGGCTTTTGTTTTGACTATGACAATATTAATGAGCATTTTTTTCGGCATAAACAGGTATATTACTGACAAAAAATCCAATATACCCATGTATGTTTTTTGTCAAACAAAAGCAAATGACAAAGATATACAATCCCTTGCAGATAAACTGAAACAACAAAATTCCATATCAAGAATCAATATCATATCAAAAGAAGATGCATATAGAGATATGGTCAGCAAATTTTCCATAGACAAAAATCTTTTTGAGGGCAATCCTTTTCCATATTCATTGGAAATTTTCTTTAAACCCAAATATACAAACAGCAATTTTTT
Source organism: Desulfurellales bacterium (assembly GCA_027014115.1). Lineage (GTDB taxonomy): Bacteria > Campylobacterota_A > Desulfurellia > Desulfurellales > Hippeaceae > JALWEJ01. The sequence goes on along the minus strand of JALWEJ010000075.1, from coordinate 8,571 downwards.
TGCAAGATTTGAACAGAATCTGAAAAAAACCAATATTGTTGAGGATGTCAATTTTCCTTTGAAGTTTTTAAAAAATATTGAAGATGTGAAAAAAAAGGTTTCGATGCTCAGCAAATCCATATTAACAATTCTGTATGTTTTTGAGTTTGTTGTATTTGTGTCAATTATATCTATTCTTTATTCTCATAAAAAAGAAGATTTTGATACGCTAAAATTTTTTGGAATCAAGCGTATACGCATATTTTCAATGTTTTTAAAAAAGACAATAACTCCTACCCTGTTTGCCTTTTTTGTGTCTTTGGTATTTGTTGTTTTAATTTATTCTCTTTATGATGAGTATGCCAATATATACTATGTCAGCAAGGAGATATTTAAAGATTCCATAAAGACAACATTTATAATAAATGTTTTTATAGGTTTTTTGTTTATATTTTTGTCTTCAGGTTTCGTATTTTTTACCAAAGATGAAAAAGTTTAGTCTAGTTTTTGTTGTTATTTTCTTTTTTGCACTGCCTTCCTATGCACTAAACAAAAGTTTTGTAGAAAAAAAAATAGAGAGTGTTAAAGCTCAAATTGAGCAGAAAAAAGCATCATATATAAAAATGAGACAGCAGTATTCAAATCTATTGTTTAAAATAAAAAAAATGGATAAAAATATAAACTATTTGAAATACAGAATAAAAATAAACAAAAAAGGATTAACAAAACTGAACAAACGAATAGTCTCTCTTAAAAAAGACGTAGGAAAAGTGAGCATTCAACTAAATTCGCAAAAAAGCAGATTGAAAAAAGAATTTCTAGAGTATTACAAATATTCCAGAATTGGCTCATACTATAAACAGGGCGTATGGTATGAACATATGAATATATTTATTGCAGCATATATGCAAAACAAGATTAAACGATACATTCAAAAAAGAAAATATCTGAAAAAGAAGCTCGATACTTTAAATATGTATGTTAAAAGAAAAAAAAGGATAATAAGAAAAATACAGTCTCAAGAATCCGATTTAAGAAAGAAGATGAAAGAACTGTCTGTTTTGACAGCTCAGGCAAAAAAGAACAAAGAATCTTATTTAAAAGATATAAAACAGTTAAGTCTGGAACAGAGCAGACTACAGACAATTCTGCAAAAAATTATAGCAGAAGAGCGAAAGAAACAGTTGGAAGAGGAAAAGAAAAAGGCTGCATTAAAGCACAGTATAACGATAAAGCCTACAAGCATAATCAATAAATATATAGTAGGAAAGGAGTTTGGTGCTCTAAAATCAAGGATAAAACCGCCTGTTTACGGTAAGGTTATTGACACATTCGGACAAAAATATGATACTGTATTTAAGGTATATACCCGTAATGACGGCATTGATATAAAAACAAAAATGGGTGCATGCATTAAAAGTATCGGAACCGGTAAAGTTGATTATATAGGCAATTTGCCGGTTTATGGCGGTGTGATAATAATCAACCATCTAAACGGGTACTATACGGTTTATGGCGGTATTATACCGACAGTAAGAAAAAACAGTGCAGTAAAAGCCTATCAATGCATAGGAAAGGTGAACGGGGATAGATTGCATTTTGAATTAAGAAGACATGCTCAAGCGGTTGATCCGTTAAAATTTTTGGATAGGAGGTATCTAAGATAGCTATGAAAAAGATACTGGTAATATTTATGTTTATTGTTTTAAGTTGTAATGCTGTATACGCCAAAGCCACATCTCAAGAAAACAAATACGAAAAGCTTAAAATATTTGCACGTGTTATGGCTATAATCGAAAACGGCTACGTTGACAATGTAACAGCTGTAGATTTGATAGATGATGCCATAAAAGGCATGGTCAGCTCTCTTGATCCGCACTCGTCATATCTAACAAAGGATGATGTGAAGGAGTTGAATATAGAAACAACTGGTAAGTTTGGTGGGCTTGGCATAGAGGTTACACTAAAAGACGGTATTTTAACGGTTGTATCACCAATCGAGGATACGCCTGCAGCCAAAGCAGGAATAAAGGCGAAGGATATGATTATAAAGGTAAACGACAACAGCACAATAGGTATGTCTTTGCAGGATGCCGTTAAAATTATGAGAGGAAAACCCGGAACAAAAATTCATTTGACAATCATGAGAGAGGGTGCAAAAAAACCGATAGAGGTTGATATAACAAGAGCAATCATACATGTGAAAAGCGTAAAATATAAAAAGATAGACAATGTGGGTTATATAAAGATTGCAAAATTCCAGACAAAAACAACAAAAGAGGTTAAGAATGCCCTATCCAAACTAAAAGGCATAGATGGACTTGTAATAGACTTAAGAAATGATCCGGGCGGTCTTTTGAAGGAGGCTATAGGTGTCGGAGATCTGTTTATAAAAAAAGGTATTATTGTATCAATCAGGGGCAGAAATAAAAGCAATGAGCAGTATTTCTATGCACATAATGATAAAAATGAGCCGAGATATCCGATAGTTGTGTTAATCAATGCCGGAACGGCATCGGCATCGGAGATTGTTGCGGGTTGCTTGAAAGACCATAAAAGAGCAATAATTATGGGTATCAAAAGTTTTGGTAAAGGTAGTGTACAGTCTGTTATATCTTTGCCCGACGGTTCGGCATTAAGGCTTACAACGGCAAAATACTATACACCAAACGGAACAAGCATTCAGGCTGTCGGTATTGAGCCTGATATAGTGGTAAAACAAGCAAAGCTCATTGATGAGGATAACAGCTCGTATTCATTGAGAGAGAAGGATTTGGCTCGCCATTTGATAGTTGAAAATATAAAGAAAAAGTATAAGAAAGATAAAAAAGACAAAAAGGATGATGTGGAAAAGAAGCTCAAGAATGATTATCAGCTTTTAAGAGCTGTTGAACTTGTAAAGGCTCTTGTAAAATCAGAGAACATACTATGCAAAAAAAAGTAGCTTTACTACTTTTTGTTTTTGCGTTTTTATTTATTCAAAATTCGAATGCTTCGATATCGTTATGGTTGAAGGAGAAAAAGCTTGCTGTTGTTATAGACGATATGGGGTATGATAAAAAACTTGCCTATAAGTTTTTGTCTTTGAATTTACCCATTACATATTCGTTTTTACCGGATGCGGAATATTCAAAAGAACTCTCAAATGATTTTGGCTTTAGAGGGTATACGGTTATGATACATATGCCCTCTGAGCCTGTAAATTACCCGATAGAAAACCCCGGAAAATATGCTGTCTATACAAGCCAAACAAAAAAACAGACAATGGCGGTGCTTAATAGGGCGTACACAATAGTTAGGCATACTATGGGTTTAAATAATCATATGGGTTCAAGAATACTCCAGGATGTAACCCATCTTGACTATATTATGGAATTTTTAAAGGACAAGCACCTATTTTTCATAGACAGTGTTACAATAAGCAGCAGTATAGGGTGTAAAGAGGCAAGAAAGTTTGGTGTGCTTTGTGCGAAACGAGATGTATTTTTGGATAACAAAAAAGATGTTAATTATATTAAAATACAAATTAAAAAAGCTTTGGCACTTTTAAAGAAAAAAGACAGTGTTGTTGCAATAGGTCACTGTAATGAAGAAACCTATGAAGCCTTAAAAGAGATGAAAAATAAGATAAAACCATATATAGTAAGTGTGGAGTATATTGTGAGATGATTTTGGCATTTGACACATCGTGTGACGATACATCAGCTGCCTGCTTTGTTGATAACAACCGATATTCGAATATTGTTTCTTCCCAAAATGACATACATGCCAAATACGGTGGCATTATGCCAGAAATGGCGGCAAGAAGACATATTGAGGTTATAGGTTATTTGACAAAAGAGGCTTTGGAGCGTGTGTCTGCTTCTATTTCCGATGTAGATTATGTAGCAGCAACAGTCGGACCTGGACTTTTGCCGTCTTTATTGATTGGTGTTTCTTTTGCAAAGGGTTTGGCTTATGCAAACAAGAAACCAATTATACCCATAAACCATATAGAAGGACATCTGTTTGCACCGTTTTTTGACAAGAAATTGACATTTCCCTTCGTAGCTTTGATTGTCTCAGGCGGCCATACGCATCTGTTTGCTGTAAGGGATGTGGGCAGCTATGAATTGGTTGGCAAAACACTAGATGATGCTGTTGGTGAGGCGTTTGACAAGGTTGCTAGGATTCTTAATGTGGGCTACCCCGGAGGTCCTGTTATTGACAGATTGTCAAAAAGTGGAAATCCCGATAGATTCAACATTCCCATGGGTCTTGATAAGAAAAAATCGCTTGATTTCAGCTTTAGCGGGACTAAAACTTTTGTTAAAAACCTTGTCAATAACCATCCAAACCTGTCAAAAACTGATATATGCGATATAGCCGCCTCTTTTCAAAAAGCATCCGTTGATATTTTATGGAAAAAAACGAAAAGGGCATGTAATCTGTACGGAATTAACAAAATTGCGGTATCAGGCGGTGTGTCTGCAAACAGCTATTTACGAGAAAGCTTTACTAAAAATGCCAAAAAAGATGGTATTGAGATTTTTTTACCGTCCAAAGAGATGACAACAGATAATGCTTTGATGATAGCTTTTATTGCATCATTAAAAATCGATACGGCAACTTTTGATTATGGATTGATAGAGGCAAATCCTCGATTGAAGTTTTATTGAGCAGCTCTGCAAAAAATTTAAGATAGAACTTCATTTTCGGACACCAAAATAATGTAAATTCGATTTAAACATTGAAACTTATGGCTCTAACTTTTTTATCAATACAAAAAACCAAATAGATAGAGCGGGATTTTTTTGCCATATCCTGATTCCAGCCCGTCCAATGCCAAATAACCCTCATTTTTAACCGGTTTAAAATTTTTGTTTTTGCCGCCGACTTCAATCAAGTGTCGATTATCCACCAACAAATCCCCTTTTTTTGGGTATAAAAATTCATAGAGATTGTTAAGCTGCGAAATTAGAAATGTCTCTCTTATGGTTCCAATTTGCTGCCTTTCGCAATAGCAGTAATTCAAATTGGTGTTGTTTAGATATATTTTTTCAGGTTTGGAAAATATTGCATCGCCTCTTGTGTTTGCTTTTAGAATACTGAATATATTACCGAGTGTCATGTAATTTATGTAGTAATAGAGTGTCTGCCTGTTTATTCCTACTTTTTTTGCAAGTGAGCTTATATTTAATTCATACGGCTCCTATATGCATATCAATTTAATAAGTTTTTTCAGTTTAATAATATTTGTCACCTCTATTTTAAATAAAACAGGTAAATCCGACTCTATAACAACATTAATAGTCTCTTCAAGTTTTTTATAATAAGTATTGGGATTTTCAAAATAGAAAGGATAAAAACCTTTTTTGATATATTCATAGAAATGCTCCAAAGGTTTGATATTTTTCAATATTTCATATGCTATATCCGTATGATTGTCTATAATTTCTGCCAAACTATAACTTTTAAAAGCTCTGCCCGTATTTAGTTCTAAAAACTCCCTGAATGACAGCCCCTTAATTCTATACAAAACAGCTCTTCTACTTAAATCCGATTTTGCATTCTCCAAACTCAATGCGGAAGAGCCGGAACAAATAATTTTTAAATCCAAAAAATCGAAAATTTGTTTTAGATGCTGCTGAAAGTTGGGGTATTTATGGATTTCATCAATTACCAAAAGTTTTCCGCCTCTTGATGAAAATTCTTTTGCCAATTCAAACAATGAAACATTGCTCATTTCTATAGAATCGGCTGCAATATAGAGTTTTTTTTGAAACAGGCAGTGTGTTTTCTTTTAAATACTGCAGCAGAAAAGTGGTTTTCCAACACCTTTTGCTCCCAATATGCCAATCATTTTATCTTTAAAGTCAACCTGATTGAAGAAATATCTTTTGTAGACTATATCAAGAGATGTTAGTAAGGATGTATATCGCTCCATCAGTAGATTCAATATGCCAATCCTCCAAAATGTTTAATATAAACAACAAAATTATATATGAAATGTTCTTTATAATCAACAAAATATCTTTTTGGCTTTATATAATGCTTCTATCAATACCATAATAAGCCACAAAATCTACAAACAAATTTCTTTCATTAAGATTACATTTCCATGTTGCTGTAGAAAAGAATTGAAAACATCCATAAAAAATATAAGATTATCTTAGGTATGAGAATATTGAAAATTTAAAATGCTGAGATATTTTTTGTAATTGTTATTTTAGAACATTCAAAAAGACGGTGAAATGAAATTCTCGAAAAGTGAATTGACCATAATCAAAAAAGTTATACTGACTCATATAGAAGATGCCAAAATTTTTCTTTTTGGCAGTAAGGTCTATGATAACAAAAAAGGCGGAGATATTGATATATTTGTGCAGATAAATAAAAATATTACACTAAAAACCCAACTGCAGATACTGACAGAAATTAAATTAGAGGGTGTGTTAAGAAAGGTTGATTTGGTAATACAGACACCCTATTCCAAAAAATCAGCCTATATTTGAAACGGCTTAAAAAGAAGGGATTTTGCTGTGATTGAAGATATTTTAAAATACAGACTCAAATAAAAAATAGGGGTTGGAGAGTAAAATAACAATCACAAAAAAGAAATATGAAAAACAGGATTATATTGAATTGATAGCAAATGCTGTTGACAGGGTTTTGAATGGTAAATGTCTTATAATTTTTTTTGGGTCAATTTTAACCGACAGATTTAATAGAACATCCGATATAGATGTGGCTGTATACTGCAAAGAGAAGTTGTCAAGCAGAGTATATATTAAAATATTGGACGAAATAGATAGACTGCCTATTCTTAGAGAGGTTGATATTGTAGATGTTGTTCAAATAAGGGATACTGAATTGGTAAAAAATATAATACAAAGAGGTAAGATATGGAAAAATATACCAGAGCTTTCGAAAGATTTAAAAAAGCATTTGGAAAGTTTAGAGAGGTAGTGATAAAAAGTTGAATGTTTAAAAAATGACGTATTACGACGAATAATGTTGATATATATAAAAGAGGGTTGGAAAAATAATAAAGCTTTATTTTTAAACTTTTCATATATGTTTACAATACAGTTAGCTAACTATATTTTGCCATTTATCGCTATTCCCTATATAGTTAGAATAGTGGGTGTTGCAAAATTTGGTTTAGTAACATTTTCTTATGTTGTGATGGCATATTTTAATTTGATAGTTGATTATGGTTTTAAAATGATAATTATTAAAGACATATCAAGGTTTAGAAACTCAAATAAAAAATTGAGTTTTTTATTTTGGAAAATGTATATAAGCCAATTTTTATTATTAATATTATCTATATTGATATTTTTGATATTTTTACAGCTACCTCAATTTAGACAAGATTATGTTGTATTTGTATTTTCTTTTGGAATGGTGATAGGAAACGTTTTGTTTCCTATTTGGTTTTTTCAAGGGATTGAAAAAATGCAGTATATAGCGATTTTTGATTTTATTTCAAGATTGTTGTACTTATTTGCCATATTTACGTTCGTTAAAACTCGAGAGGATTATATCTACATTCCTTTGTTTAATTCTTTAGCCTTTATAGTTACAGGACTATCATCTTTTGTTTATATAGTTTACAAATTTAAATTAAAGTTTATTTTTCCAAAAAAAATACAAATTATAAACTTTTTTAAAAGTGGTTGGCATCTTTTTTTATCATCCTTAACAGTAAACTTATACTCAAATTTTAATCAATTATTATTAGGTTTTTTTGCAGGATATACTTCAGTTGGTGTCTACTCTTTAGCAGAAAAAATATTTGGTGCGATTATGAAAGTAATAGGTATAGCAAATGTTGTTATGTATCCAGTTCTTGCTAAAATATCCAACAATAAAGAGCTGTTAGAAATTAAATTTAAAAAGTTGATAAAATATTATTCTGTTTCTCTAATTATAATTTCAAGTATATTAGTAATATTGGCTAGTTTTATAATCAGGTTACTGTTTGGAGAGGGGCATGAAACTTCGATATTTATACTTCAAATTTTAGCAATTGTACTTTTGTTTAGACCATTTGGACAGTTATTTACAAACTATTTAGTAATAAACAAAAAAAATAACATTGTAAGTAAGATAACATTTCAAATTATGATTTTTAACATGTTCCTTGCATTACCTTTGATTTATTTTTTTAACGAGACGGGTTTAGCTTTTACTATATTATTTGTGCAAATTTTTCAGGTTTGTATAATGCTTAAATATATAAAATTAACAGGAGCATGAAATGAAACAAGAGAAAATATGGGATTATTACCAAAATGAAGCACTTGAAAGCTTTAAAGGAAGTGTGCCTAGATTAAAATATTTATTGTCTAAGTTTAAATCGGGTTGCAAGATTTTAAATATAGGTGTTGGTGGTGGACTTTTAGAAAGATTAGCTCTTGAAAAAAATATAGATATATATTCTTTAGATCCTAATGAAAAAACTATAAAAAGGTTAAAATCTATTTTAGGCCAAAATAAAGCTAAAGTTGGATATTCACACAATATACCTTACAATAATAATTTTTTTGACGGAGTTATAATGACAGAAGTGTTGGAGCATTTAAGCGACGAAGCAATACATAAAAC
>JALWEJ010000074.1:1017-2628 GCA_027014115.1 Desulfurellales bacterium | reverse complement strand
AATATGCACCTTTTTAACACCTGAAAGTATCGCCTCTTTAGCAGACAAAATCTTGGGTATCATCCCGCCTGTTATGGTTTCGTTGTTAATCAGGCTATCCACATCCTCAACTTTAATCGAAGAGATGAGATTACCATTTTTATCCATCACACCGTCTGTATCCGTTAAAAATATGAGCTTTTCAGCCTTCAGGCTCACCGCAATGGCAGAAGCCACACTGTCTGCATTGATGTTATACCGTTTGCCGCTTTCATCAACACCGATGGGGGCAACAACGGGAATGTAGCCATCCTTTGAAAGATGCAAGAGAATATCCGGATTTACCTCTTCAACATCACCAACAAGACCTAAATCCATATCTTTGACAAGCTTCTTTTTAGCCTTGATAATGTGTGCATCCACGCCACTTATCCCCACAGCCTTTCCACCGCTTTTGTTTATCTGCAAAACAATCTCTTTGTTTACCTTACCAGCAAGCACCATCACAACAACTTCCATTGTGCTCTCATCGGTTATTCTCAATCCCTGATAAAATTTGCTCTCAATGTTCAGCTTTTTCAAGGTCTCACCTATCTCAGGACCCCCGCCATGCACAACAATGGGGTTTATCCCAACATACTTAAGCAGAGCAATATCTTTGGAGAACACCTCCCTCAAAGTCCCGTCGAGCATGGCACTGCCGCCATACTTTATCACCATGATTTTTGAGTAAAACTTCTTTATAAATGGCAGAACTTCAACCAGACAATCGCCTTTATCATACATATTAAACTCCTCTTGCTTTCCTAAGTTTAACAGATTGGCTTATGAAAATCAAAAATAGATTATGGTTTTACAAGGAGCAACACTATCTCACTACAAAGTATAGAATAAGCTAACCCAGAAGGCGGGAGAGCAAAGTCAGTATCCATATTCTTCTCTTATTCTCTCTGCGGCTTTAGTATTTATTACTCCTATATTAAGTATTTGTGTTTTATTGTCTAAGTCGTAATACTTTATTTTTATCTTTGTTTTTACTCCCATAGATATGTCAAATACATCCAGGGAGGCTTTGTTATTCTTTATAAATACATCTGATAATTTACTTAAAAGACGATACCAATTGTCTCCCATTTTTATATATGTTTGATCGTAGAATGTTGGACCCCCATAATTTATGGAATACTTAAGATTCTCAACAGGACCTTTGTTTTTAAGAACTTTGTACCAAGTCAGAGCATAAGTTTTAACAAGTTTGGTTTTCCTTCCATCTAGTAATGTGATATCAAAAGTATATTTTTTTGTACATAGTAAATCCTCCCTGTCCTGTGTATCTTTATTTTATGCTCTAAAGCCTCATGATACAAAACATCAACTAACTTACTGTATGCTTTAGCAATAAACATATCCTGATAATGTCCTCCTTTGGCTATTGCTTTTAAATAATCTGCTTTCGCCCTAACTTTATCCAGAACACTGCTCTGGGCTTCTCTGAGTGTAAGAGGGACAAGAACAGAAACAGCAGTGAAAACCAGAACAAATATCTTTAATATAAAAAATTTCCTAACCCTTTCGCTCATATCCCTATCCTCCTCTTAATTTTTTCATAATTTATTAAAAAAATAGCTTTTC
>JALWEJ010000074.1:0-1007 GCA_027014115.1 Desulfurellales bacterium | reverse complement strand
CAAAAAAACTATTTTTTTCAAAAAACTTATAAAAAAGCTTGACAAGAAGATAATTTTTTACTATATCTTAATAAAAAGTTTGGCGTTGGGGTGAAAATTTCTTCACTGGTGAGGGTTTAAAATTGATTATTCAATACCTTGCCAAAGAAAATCTAATGTTATATTGTGTAGAGGATGTTATATTGTGTATAGAGGTATTGAGTTTAGGTAGTATTAGGGGAGGTATGTATGTCTGAAAACAAAAGAAGTCTTGATGAAAAATTGGACGAGGTATTAAAAAGACTTGGTAGTCTGGAAGAACGGGTTGGTAGTCTTGATGAACGTGTTGGAAATGTAGAATATAGTCTAAAATCGGTAAAGGATAAATTTGAGAATTTTAAAACAGAAATGAAGGGTGAATTTGATAATTTGGAGAGAAACGTAAATGATAAGTTTTCTTTTTTGAATAATAGAATCACAGAATTAAAAGGTGAATTTGAGAGTAGATTTAAAGATTTTGAGAATAGATTTGAGAACTTTGAGAATAGAATTAGAAATATTGAAATCTCCTATGATTCCATATCTGCTGGTGTAGCAGCGGGTGAAGAAACCCGCCGAAATGTCAGAATGTTTAGAACACCATTCCACTCTTCTCCTGCTGGATTCAATGCCCGTGGTTGGGTAAAAGGAAGGGGATACTAAAAACTTTAAATGAGAGACAAACCATATAAATCTGAGGATTTAGAACCAATAAGTGGTTTCCCCAAGGGTAGTGATTTTGTGTTTCTTGCCTTTCTTATCTTCATAATCATATATCCATCGTATCTACCTCACATACACAAATGGATATGCAAACTTTTTTGTATTTATGAAGTCATTGTTAATAAAAGTGGCAGTAATCGTTTCGTATATAAAATATCATTTTCAATATTAATTTTTATCATCTTAACGATTACTACAACACTCATTATAAAAGCAATTAGTGAATTTTACAAAAAAATTTTAACAGATAAAAAAACTTTAAATCT
>JALWEJ010000073.1 GCA_027014115.1 Desulfurellales bacterium | reverse complement strand
GTAAACCCCTCCATTAGAATTAAATATTTTACTTCTCTGTGATACTTAGATGGATTTTACATTTGATGATGACAATAACATTGTCATTGCATCACAGTCTGGGGTTTACACAAAATGTGGGGGGGTCTTATGATCCGTAAATAGTTGCTACATCCCTTTGTGCTGTTCCACTATTTTATTATTTTCGCCTACAATAGCAACACTGGGGGCATAGCCATCAAGCTCTTTTTCATCAACCATTCCAAACGCTGTAATAATAATTTTGTCACCGACAGATACTTTTCTTGCTGCTGCTCCGTTTAAGCATATAACTCCGCTTCCTCGTTTACCCTTTATTGTATATGTTTGAAATCTTTCACCGTTGTCGATATTCCAAATATGCACATACTCATACTCTTTCATATTTGCAGCATCCATCAAATCCTCGTCTATTGTTATGCTGCCTATGTAGTTCAAATCAGCCTCTGTTACTGTTGCTCTGTGGATTTTTCCAATCAGAACCTCTCTCATCATCTTATATTTACCTCCAAAAACTTTTATTTTTCAAATCCATAAATTATCTATAAGTCTTGTTTTTCCGACAAAAACAGCGAGAGATATCAGTGTGTCGCCCTTTTTTATTTCTTCCAATTCCTTTAAAGTTGTCAAACTGTTTATGTTTATGTAGTCTATTTTTGGTATGCTGTATGCATTTATAACGTTTTCCATCTCTTTTTTTACTGCTTGTGTATCTTTAATGCCGTTATCTATCAGTTCTTTTGCTTTTTGCAGCGATTTATATAGACATATGGCATCTTTTCTTTCTTTTTCATTAAGATATTTATTCCTTGAGCTCATTGCAAGTCCGTCTTTTTCTCTTACGATAGGCATGCCTATTATTTCAACATCGATGTTTAAATCTTCGACCATTCTTTTTATAACAATAAGCTGCTGTGCATCCTTTTTGCCGAAGTATGCTTTGTTGGGCTTTGTGATGTTAAAAAGCTTATTTACAACTGTTGTCACACCTCTGAAGTGTGTGGGTCTTGATGCACCCTCCAACACCTTTGTCAGATTATCAACCGTTACATAGGTTTGAAAATTATCGGAATACATATTTTCAACTGTTGGGTAAAAAAGAAAATCGACACCCTCTTTTGTAAGCATCTCTTCATCTCGTTTTATATCTCTTGGGTATTTATCCAAATCCTCATTCGGTGCAAACTGTGTAGGGTTGACAAATATGCTGACAAATACAACATCATTATCTTTTTTTGCCTGTTTTATCAGAGATATGTGTCCTTCGTGCAGATACCCCATTGTAGGAATAAAACCTATTGTTTTACCCCATGCTCTGTATTTGCTTGCTATTTTCTGCATCTGACAGGGTTCATAGACTATTCTCATAGCAAAAACCTCTATTCATATGAGTGTTCGTCTGTTGGGAATTCGCTGTTTTTTACCTCTTTTGTATATGTTTTCACTGCCTCAACAGCCTCTTTTTTCAGATGTGCATATCGTTTTACAAATTTTGCTTTAAAATCATCAAAAAATCCAAGCATATCGTGAAATACCAAAACTTGCCCGTCTGTTTCAACGCCTGCTCCAATTCCAATTGTCGGGACAGATACGGAATTTGTTACCTCTTTTGCCAAGCTTTTTGGAACAGATTCTAAAACGATGGAAAAAACACCTGCTTCTTGAATATACTTTGCATCTTCGACAATCTTTTTTGCTTCTTGTTCGCTTTTTCCTCTTGCTTTATATGAGCCGAATATGTTTATGGATTGTGGTGTTAAACCAAGATGTCCCATAACCGGGATTCCTGCAGAGACAATGGCGTTTATGGTAACTGCAAATTCTCTTCCACCTTCAAGCTTGACAGCATCGCATCCTGTTTCTTTTACAATTCTTCCGGCATTTCTAACCGCTTCTACATAGTCAGCCTGATAACTCATAAAGGGCATATCTACAACTATAAGGGTATTTTTTGCACCCTGTTTAACCATTTTTGCATGGTATATCATTTCATCTATTGTGACCGGTATTGTTGAATTGTTTCCCTGCATAACCATACCGAGAGAATCGCCAACAAGTATAACATCAACGCCTGCCTCATCTACTATCTTAGCCGATGTGTAGTCATACGCCGTCAGCATGGAAATTTTTTCTTTGCCTTTCATGGAAACGATTTGAGGAACATTCATTTTTATCACCCCTTATTTTAAAATAAAAAAGCCTACACACCCGCATTCTGTGTGTAGGCTGTATTTTTCATTGTATTGTTGCTCAAAGCCTCAAAAAGAGGTCTTTTGCATATTTTCAAATAACACCCCATTTTTGACAGGTTTAAGTTTCTTTGGAAAGCCTGTCGATAAAATAATCAAGCGTTTGTCCGCCTAACCTGATATTTTTGTCTATCTCGGATAGCGGAAACAATACGAATAATCTTTGTTTAATATATTTATGAGGAATTGTCAACTCTTTTGTGTTTATTTTTGTATTTTTATGGATTAGTATATCAACATCTATAACTCTTGGACCCCATTTAAATTTTCTCTTCCTTGACATTCTTTTTTCTATTTCTCTGCACACTTTTAAAAGCTGTTTTGGTTTTAGGTTTGTTTCTATTTTGATTGCTATATTGTAAAAGTTTTTTTGATTCACATACCCCCAGGGAGCCGTATCGTATATGGATGACACTTTAAGTATTTTTAATTTTTTGTGTTTTTTTAGGATGGCTGTGGCTTTTTGTATGTTTCTTTTTCTGTTTGCAAGATTGCTTCCAATGCCAAGATATGAATATTTATTTAAGTGCATGTGCATAAAATATAAAAACATAAATGTTTTATCAAGCTTTTTCTTGACTTATATTGATTGATTTATATTATATAGACCGATTGTCGGGGCGTAGCGCAGTTTGGTAGCGCACCAGTTTCGGGTACTGGGGGCCGGCGGTTCGAATCCGCCCGCCCCGACCAGTTTTAATTGAGTTTGATTATCAAATCGCCTGCTTCTATCTTGTCACCTTTATTTAGATAAATTTTTGCAACCTTTCCTGAAATTCCGCATTTTATTTTTGTTTCTATCTTCATTGCCTCTGTTACAACAAGCAGGTCGTCTTTTTTAACATCATCACCTTCTTTTACATTGATTTTGACTATTTTGCCGGGCATCGTTGCGCAAATATCGTGAGGATCGCTCAAATCACCTTTTTCGTTTGATTTTATAATGTCTGTTAATTTTTCATCTTTTATGTTTACATTTCTAGGCTGTCCGTTTAGTTCAAAATAAACCCTTCTGCAGCCCTTTTCATTGGGTTCGCCCATGCTTAGATATTTGATAATGAGAGTTTTACCTTCCTCTATATCCACATCTATCTCTTCCTCCTTCTTTAGAGGATAGAAAAAGGATTTTGTATCAAAAACGGATGCGTCGCCATATATTTCTACAAATTTTACATAGTCTCTAAATACTGCTGGATATAGTGCATAGGATACTATCTCCTCATCTGTAAATTCTCTTTTGAACTCATCTTCAAGTTCCTTTTTTGCTTTGTTGAAATCATAATCTTCAAGCAGTTTACCCGGTCTTTCTTTTAGCGGTTCTTCATCTTTTAGAACAATTTCTTTCAAATCCTCGGGGAATCCGCCGTATGGTTGTCCAAGCATACCCTTAAAGAAGCTGACAACAGAATCAGGGAATGAGAGGTTCTCACCTTTTTCTTGTAATTCTTCGGGTTGAATATTATTTTGCACCAAAAACAGAGCCAAGTCACCGACAACCTTTGAGGAGGGTGTGACTTTTATCAAATCACCGAGCAAGTGGTTGACTTTTGCATACATTTTTCTAATATCTTCCCATTTGTCAATAAGGCCTAGTGCTTCAACCTGCACAATGAGGTTTGAATATTGACCACCAGGTATTTCATGTTCATAAACCTCAGCGGTAGGTGATTTCAAACCGCTTTCAAATGGAAAATAATATCTTCTGACTCTTTCAAAGTAGTTGGATGCCTCTTGGGCTTTTGCTTTGTCTATATTCGATTTTTTATCTGTTTCATCAAGGGCTGCTATTATGGAATTTAAGCTGGGTTGACTTGTTAGGCTTGACATTGAACTCATAGCTAAATCAATTATATCTGCTCCGCCTTCAATTGCCATCAAAACGCTTGCTTCTCCGTTACCGCTTGTATCGTGTGTATGGAAATGAATCGGAAGCCCTGTTTCGCTTTTTATCGCTTTAACCAAAACTTTTGCTGCGTATGGTTTAACAAGCCCTGCCATGTCTTTTATGGCAATAATATCCGCCCCTGCATCTTTGAGCTGTTTTGCCAAATCAGTATAATAATCAAGTGTATATTTTGTCCTGTTTTTATTTAGAATATCACCGGTATAACTAATAGCCGCTTCACATATCATACCGTTTTCTTTTACATATTCCATCGCAGGTTTTAACTGTTCGACCCAATTGAAGCAGTCAAATATTCTAAAGAGGTCTATTCCGTTTTGAGAAGCAATATGTATAAATTCTTTGACAACATTATCGGGATAGTTTGTGTAACCTACGGTGTTTGATGCTCTAAGAAGCATTTGAAACAGAATATTTGGAATTCTTTCTTTTAGTTTTCTGAGTCTGTCCCATGGTGATTCTTTTAAAAATCTGTATGCAACATCAAATGTTGCACCGCCCCACATCTCCAATGAAAACATATTATTTAGATGGTATGCATACAAATCGGCCACGTTAAGCATGTCAAATGTTCTCATTCTTGTTGCCATAAGTGATTGGTGAGCATCCCTTAATGTTGTATCTGTAATTAATACCTCTTTTGACTGTTTTATATAGTTCACAACACCGTCAACACCTTTTCTTAGCAAAATATCCCTTGTTCCGGCAGGTACTTTTGTACCGAACCTTTTTTTATATTTTGGTATAGCAGGCAAAACGGTATTATCTGGTATCGTGGCATTGGACGGATTGTTAACAATGTTGTTTGCAAGAAATTTTAGAGCTTTTGTGGCTCTGTCACGTTTTTTTCTGATTTTGAACAGCTCTTTTGTTGTGTCTATGAAGTTTGTATCAAACTCTCCACTTATGAATTTTTTATGCGTAATAACATTTTCCAAAAAATTTAGGTTTGTTTTTGGTCCCCTTATTCTGAACTCTTTCAAAACCCTGTGCATTTTTTGAGCTGAATCTTTGAAATCCAAAGCCCAAGTAGATACTTTTACAAGAAGAGAGTCGTAATATGGTGTTATTTTGGCATTTGCATAAGCGTTGCCGGCATCCAGTCTTACGCCGAAGCCTGCAGGTGACCTGTAGGCTTTTATTTCTCCGACATCCGGCATAAAATCGTTTTGCGGATCTTCTGTTGTTATTCTGCATTGTATTGAGTAGCCTCTCTTTGTAACATCATTCTGCGTTGATATACCGATTTCTACATCAGATAACTTCTTACCTTCAGCTATAAATATTTGACTTTGAACCAAATCTATGCCTGTAATCATTTCTGTAACTGTGTGCTCAACCTGAATACGCGGGTTGACTTCAAGAAAATAGTGCTTACCATCTGCATCAATAAGAAATTCCGCTGTTGCTGCACTGATTATATTTGATGTTTTGGCTATTTTTATGGCGTCTTCGTATAGATTGTTTAGGGTTTTTTGATTTATATTCACAGATGGTGCCACTTCTATCATTTTTTGATGTCTTCTTTGAATAGAGCAGTCACGTTCGTATAGATGGACTATGTTTCCATATTTATCTGCCAGTATTTGAATCTCTATATGTTTTGGATTTTTTATATACTTTTCTATTATTATATCGTCTCTTCCGAAAGATTTGAGCGCCTCTCTTTTTACAGAATCGAAGTTTTCCTCAATATCTTTGTCGTTTTCGACTATTCTGATACCCCTCCCCCCACCGCCTGCAGTGGCTTTTAGCATAACTGGATATCCTATATCTTTGGCTATTTTTTTGGCTTCATCAATTGAGTTTATGTTGCCTTCTGAGCCTTCTATGACAGGAACATTTGCCTTTTTTGCAAGTTGTTTCGATAAGAGTTTATCACCAAACATTTTGATTGTATCGGCCTTTGGCCCTATAAACAGAATGCCAGTATCATCGCATTTTTGAGCAAATTCATAACTTTCCGATAAAAATCCGTATCCCGGATGTATAGCATCAATATTTTTCCTTAAAGCCAAATCTATTATCTCATCAATATTTAGATATGCTTCAACTGGATCTAAGCCATCACCGACTAAATATGCCTCATCAGCCTTGTATCTATGAAGAGAATATCTATCTTCCTTTGAATATATTGCTATTGTTTGAATGTTAAGCTCGGTTGCTGCCCTAAATGTCCTTATGGCTATTTCACCCCTATTTGCACTCATAAGTCTTTTGATTTTCATTTCACTTCCCCCTATATAGATATATTCAAAACTAACATTTTATATTATATTTTAAAATAATTGTCAATAGCAATAGTAAACTAATACATAATTCATAAATGTATATACAATTAAAACTTAACTCATTAATTTCATATGAAGCTAAAAATATTTTTATTATAGAGATGTCTTAGCTTGCTTCTGTCAACTGTTCCAGGGCAAAAAGTACGGTTTTTTTAACGTCTTCTTTTTTTCTGGCGTTTATTTTTAGAATGGGAATATTGCTCGGTATATCATGTAATATTGAATTTATCTCATTATCTGTTAACCTAGTTGGTAAATCTGTTTTTGTTAAGGCTATTACTGTTGGTAATCTTTTTAATCCATAAAACGCTTTGTAATAACTATCTATTTCATTTATGGAGTTTTTATCTGTTGCATCTGCAAGTATGATTAAGGCAAGTGCATTTTTTACAAGAATCGGATAAATAAAATTGAACCTTTCCTGTCCGGGAGTTGCATATAGATGAAGAACCAAATCTTCATCTATTGTGAGCCGTCCAAAATCCATTGCTACTGTTGTTAAGGTTTTAACCTCTTTTAGTTCTTTTTCAGTTATAGGTTTATCTGTTGTTATAGGTTCTATTTCGCTAATTTGTTTAATAAATTCTGTTTTACCTGCATTAAAACTTCCTGTAACTATTATTTTAAAGATAGACATTATAGACCTCTTATTTTATCCATGATCTTCTCCAACAAGCTTTTTTTAATTGTAACATCAAATTTTGGCTGTTGGTTATTATGCGAAGTAATTTTTGAAAATTCTATCATATTAAGCAAATACATTGCTGCTATTGTTTTAAGTTTTATTATGTCACCGTCATACTTATGCATTATATCTTTTAGAGTTGTTTTTTTATTATGTGACTCAAGCCAATCTATATTGAAATTCATATCAACAATTTTACACTGCTGAAGAACATATCTTGGTGCTTTTATTGATATAATGGAATCTGTGTGGGGAAGAATATGCAGTATATCCTTTTCTTGTTTCAAGCTTTCTATCGACTTTAAGATAAATTTCCTGTAAGTGGTTTTAAAGGTTTCTTCACCAAGCTTTAGAGATAAAAATTCTGCTATCTCAAACTCTTCTGTTGCAATTTCAGCTTTCTTACAACTTAGAACGGAATATGGGTTATCAAAATCAGAATGCAGTATGTAAATTTCGTTGCTCATTAAAAATCCAACAATCTTTTTTTCACTGCATATCAATTCAAATTTTTTATTGCCTTTAAGCCATTTTAAAAATTGGGATACCTGTTTAACCTCATAGTTTTTATTTTTTAGGAAATTATCTGCAACATTAACATCTCTTGATGAATTAAGCATCTCTTTTATTTTGGAATTTTCATCAATAATTGATAGGGATTTTAATAAATCTTGATGGAAAGAAGGTTTTCTTATGAATGTTATGTGATCTGTAGAGTATACAATATCACCAGGTTCTTTGACGATAATTATATGCGGCTTAAAGCCGAATGCTTTGTCGTAGAGTATGTCGGCTAATTTGCTTTTTACTATAGAGCCTCTATTCTTGCCTATAAGAACTATTGCATATGTGGATTTTGTTATCTCTTCTACTGCATCCTTTGGAGAATTTACAATATATGTTTTGTATCCTACTTTCTCAAATAAAACCTTAAATATAGTGGCAAGCATTTCATCTTCTAAGACAAACAGAGCCTTTTTTTCCATAAAGTTAAACCCTTTTTTCGAATTTTGTTTTAGATATATAGTTTTTTTATTTATAAGTCAAGTATTTTAAATAATACTGCCGTTGTTCTATTGTTTGAAATAATCTTGCTTTTTTTATATCATTACATAAGAAAAGGAGGTTGAAAGATGATTAAATATCTTGTTTATCTTATTGGTTTTATGTTTATTTTAACAACGGGTTCATGTTCAAAGAGTAATTCGAACAAAGAAAGTAATAGCAAAAAAGCAGATGTTGTTATAAAGATTGATACTAAAGGAGAACCTACTCTTGTTATTTTTGATGCTGCTCACTGCACATACTGCAAGAAACTCAAAAACGATATAGACAACAACCCTCAGGTAAAAAAAAGATTAAAACAGATGTCGGTTTATTTTGTTCATATTGATGAGGATAATAAATATATGCTTATGCACAACAAAGAATATATAGAACTCTCTACGAAAGAGATGGAGAAGGCTCTTGGATACGGCGGAGGAACACCATTTGTAGTTATAATGGATAAAGATTCTAATATTATCACAAAACTGCCGGGATATCTAAGGCCTAAATATTTTTCCAAAGCTTTGGATTATGTTTTGACAAAATCATATGATAAAATGAGCTTGGGCGAATATCTAAACTCTAAATAGAAATGCAAAAGAAAGGAAGATAGATGGATAAACATTATTTTATTGCAGGGCCTTGCGTTATAGAAAGTGAAAAGATTGTTATGGATATAGCAGAACATCTCAAAAAAATATCAGAAAAGTTTAATATCGAAATAATATTTAAAGCATCTTTTGATAAGGCAAATAGGACATCTGTTGATTCGTTTAGAGGTCCCGGTATTGATGAGGGTTTGAGGATTTTATCAAAGGTCAAAGAAGCTTTCGGATTCAGACTGACAACGGATATACATGTGCCGGAGCAGGCAAAAGCAGTAGGTGGTGTTGTTGATGTAGTACAGATACCTGCTTTTTTATGCAGACAGACAGATATTCTAATCGAAGCGGGAAAAACTGGGAAAGTAGTAAATATAAAAAAAGGTCAGTTTGTCGCACCTTGGGATATGAAATATGCTGCGGGTAAGGTTGAGTCGACAGGAAATAAGAAAGTGTGGCTCACAGAGCGTGGCAGTATGTTTGGATATAATAATCTCGTTGTTGATTTTAGGGGTATGAGGATAATGAAAGAGTTTGGGTATCCTGTTGTTTAT
Source organism: Desulfurellales bacterium (assembly GCA_027014115.1). Lineage (GTDB taxonomy): Bacteria > Campylobacterota_A > Desulfurellia > Desulfurellales > Hippeaceae > JALWEJ01. The sequence continues at coordinate 17,583 of JALWEJ010000073.1, read as the reverse complement.
GATGTAACCCACTCTATGCAGCTGCCGAGTTCAAACGGCTCGTCGGGAGGCACAAAACAGTATGCTAAATGGCTTGCTTTTTCTGCTGCATCCATAGGCGTTGACGGTATGTTTTTTGAGGTTCACAAAAATCCTGAAAAAGCACTTTCCGATTCTGCCGTAATGCTCGACTTGGAAAGTTTTGAATCCATTGTTTATACAATTATTGAGCATTGGCGCATAACCTATAGTTATGAAGAAAATTCATAAATATATCTTTATCAACTTCTTAAATGCCCTGTTTTTTTCCATTCTCTTTAGTGTGCTTCTGTTTTTTTTATCCGATTTTTTTGGGCATCTTTCCTATTTTATGAAAAACGATATAGGGGTTTACATAATATTTAAGTACTATTTTTACTACACCCCGTTTATGCTTTATTACTCGGCACCTTTAATTTTTGCATTGGCAAATCTTATTGCTTTGGGATTTATGTCGGTAAGAAATGAAATAATAGTGATGCGTTCAAGCGGTATTGGTATCTTTAGAATATCATCACCTATTTTGATTTTATCTTTGGTCTTTGGTCTGTTTATGTTTTTTGCAGACGAATCTGTAGTGGGAAGGAGTCTTGATAAGGCGTACTATATAAAAGTTGTTAAGTTTGGTTCAAAAACAATATCCAATCTGTGGAGCAAAAAAGGCGATATGTTTATAAATATCGAGAAACTGAACACAAAAACAGACGAAGGTAAAAATGTAAAAATTTATCGTGTTAACGGCACTCTAAAACAAGTCATTTATGCAAAAGATGTGCTTCTCAAAAACAACAAAATCGTTTTGAAGAATGTTGAAATTGTGGATATGGATTCAAAATATACGAAGAAAAATTATAAAGAAAAAGAGTTGAATATTGCTCTAAAGGATAGTGATTTTTTGCATTCGCCCCAAAAAAGCGGTTATTCATTGAAGGAGTTGGTGCATTATTTGCAGAATGCAAAGGATAGAGATTATTATATGTCTATTTTGTTATTTAAATTATTTTATCCTTTATCCCCTTTTATTTTAACACTTTTGTCATTAGTATTTGTTTTGAAGATAACGCCAAGAAAGGATGATTTTATAAAAAACATTTTTTTTGGAGGCATCTCTTTTATAATATTCACAGGCAGTTTTGCGTTTATTGTTTCTATGAGTAAAATGTCCATTGTTAATCCTCTGTTTTCTGTTTTGATTTTTATGCTTTTCTGGTTGAGTATTTCTGTGTATAATCTGTTGAAATTGGGGGTTTGAGGTTTTTTATGGAGTATGAACCAAAGTATGTTTATTTGCTTTCCGACGGAACGGGTGAGACAGCATCAAAGATAACAAAGGCTTTCTTGGTGCAGTTTCGATATCCGAATGTTATACAAAGAAAATTTATGGAGATTAGAAACGAATCGCAAATAGACGATATAGTAAAAAAAGCTGTTGAAGAAAAACCGCTTGTTATTAGCACAATAGCCGATAAGAAATTGAGAGACTATGTTAATGAAGCATTTAATAAACATTATATAGAGGTTCTCGATATATTCGGGTATTACATAGAAAAATTTGAACGGTTTTTTGGTCAGAAGGCAAGAAATATATCTGGCCTTTTGCATAAAATAAGCGATCAGTATTTTGACAAAATAAAAGCCATAGAATACACTGTTGCACATGATGATAATAGAAGTGCAAGGCGTCTTGAGGATGCCGATATTATACTTGTGGGCTTGTCGAGAACGAGCAAAACTCCTTTGAGTGTGTATCTTGCTCAAGAGGGCTACAAAGTTGCTAATTTTGCCGTGGTAAAGGGTGAAAAACTGCCCGATGCTTTATTTAAGGTTGAACAAAACAAAATTGTTGGTTTAACAATAGACCCGATGAGGTTGTATGAAATAAGGCAGCAAAGAGCAAAAAAACTTGGTATAGAAAACAGCTCTTATGCTTCTTTGGGAAAGATTTACGAAGAAGTGGAGTATGCAAACAACTTGTTTAGAAAACATCCTCAATGGTTGGTTATTGATGTAACAAACAGGTCTGTGGAAGAGTCAGCCAGTGAGATAGTATCCAAATTGTTCGGCAAAAAACTGGGTTAAAAAAAGGGGGTATTCATGGGTTCGTTGGGTGATATTTCTCTTGCTGTCATAGCTTTTGTATATGCCGGATTGGCAGTAGGCGGTTTGGTTGGCATTGTTGTTTTGATTAAGTTATATGGTGGATTAAAAAAATCTGTAGATGAATTAAAAAACGAGATTGAACCGTACAAATCGGATGTGAAAGAGATTACAAATAAAGCACAGCAGATTATGGATACAGTGGCTGATATTGTGTCCGATTTGAAAGAGGTGTCTGAAAAAACAAAAGAGACAGCTGTAGGTATTTTGGATACAACAAAAAAAGCGGCTGATGATGTTTCGAAAATAATTACAGATACAAAAGATAAAACCGAAAAACACATAGATTATGTATTCGGCAGGGTTGAAACGATAGAAGAAAAAATTGATAATGTGTATGCTGTTTTTAGCGGTGTAAACACTCTTGTTTCAAAACTAAAGAAAAAAAGGGGGTAGTGTTATGAAAAAATTCTTATTATTGGCTTTGGGCTTGGTTGGTGCTTATGTTGCATATGAATCGGCTAAGGCTTATCTTGATGAGGAGAAAAAAGAGGAGCTTAAGAACAAGTTTTCTTCTGTTGCAAACAAAGAGGCACTTATACAGCAGAGGGATGCAATAGAGGAAAAGATTACTCAACTTGCTATGAAAATAGCGGATAATGCAAAAGAGCTGGTGGATAAAGGTATTGAATATGCACAAGAAAAAAAACAGGTTATAGCAGACAGTATAGAAGAGACAAAAAAAGCAATACAGGAAGAAAAAGAGAGACTGAAAGGGGTGAGGGCAAGACTAAAAGAGAGTGATTCACAAGAGGTAATTTAGATTTATGCAGCAACACCATTCCGGTCTTTTTGAGTATTTTATTTTTCTGATTTTTTTGATAGGGGGTGTATACCTCCTTTTTTTTAAGCTTACATTTGTTACGGTTATAGTGCTCATATCCTATTTTATTTCTGAGATTTCCTATCCTTTCGAAAAAATGTTATTTAGGTTTGGCATACCAAAATGGATTAGCGGTCTTTTGGTTGTCAGTGTTTTGATGGGTTTGTTTATTTGGCTGCTTATTGCTGCCATACCGCCTCTTATAAATCAAATTGTAGGCATTGAAAAACAGATTCCCAATTTTTTGGAGGGGCTGCATCAAAGATTAAATGAGTTTTATGCTTATATTGGAAGTCATATAGGTTCAAACGGTACACTGCAGGATATGACAAACAGCGCAATAAACTCTTTTAAGGAGTATATAACATCGTTTGCGCTAAGTTCTGTATCCGGCATTATAAAAGGCGTATCTGCTACGATAGCATTTTTTCTTATACCCATTCTTTCTTATTTTATGATTGTATATAGAGACAGGTATAGAAACATAATAAAGAGTGTAATATTGACAATACTTGGTGATGAGTATCTTAAGGTTTTTAAAGACATTCACGATATGATTTTGGGATATATTGTCGGCTTGATAATTCTAATGCTTGTTGTTTCATTGCTTGGTTTTGTGGGGTTGTATATTGTAGGTGTTGATTATGCCTTATTGTTCGGTGTTTTTGGTGGTGTTTTGTATGTAATACCCTATATAGGGGCTATTGCAAGCTTTATACCTCCTCTTGCTGTTTCTATTTTTGTCCATCACAGTATTCTTATGTCTATGGAGATTCTTGTTGTATTGTTGTTTATACATTTTATATCGGGGAATATAATAGCTCCGTTTATATATTCAAAACAGCTCGAAATAGATCCTTTGGCTGTGCTTTTATCTATACTTTTTTTTGGAAAACTACTAGGTGTATGGGGTGTTATTCTGTCTGTGCCTTTGCTTGGCATTATTGTTATTAGCTATGATAAACTTGTACCTATTCTTATTAAAAGGAGAAGCAGTTGATAACCTACAAACAATCAGGTGTTGATATTGATAAAGGAAATAGGCTTGTTGATAAGATAAAAGAGTTTACAAAACAACTTCCGAACAGCAATATTATTTCATCGATAGGTGGATTTAGTGCATTGTACAGTCTTGAATCGTTTGGTTCGGATTTGATTTTATCGAGTGCTACAGATGGTGTCGGTACAAAACTTATTGTGGCACAAATGGCAGACAAACACGACACTGTAGGGATTGACCTTGTAGCAATGAATGTTAACGATATAATTACCACAGGCACAAGACCTCTGTTTTTTCTTGATTATATAGCCTATAGTGAGCTTGAAGATAGGGTTTTGAGTGATTTGGTAAAGGGTATAGTTGACGGTTTGAAAATGAGTAATGCTGCTCTAATAGGAGGCGAAACTGCTCAGATGCCTGATATATACAATAAAGGTGAATACGATTTGGCGGGTTTTTGTGTAGGTTTGGCAAAGCCTGAAGAGCTTATAAAAAACGATTTGAAAGATGGCGATGCTGTATTGGGTATTTCATCAAGCGGGTTTCACTCAAATGGTTATTCTTTGATTAGAAAACTGTTTTTCGATATTGCTGAATATACCTTGGAAACCGTAATTGGAAAAAAAACTGTTGCCGAGATTCTGCTTGAGCCCACAAATATCTATGTCGGTGTCTTTGAGAAATTGAGAGATTTTGTGAAAGCATCTGTTCATATAACAGGCGGTGGTTTCTATGAAAATATCCCCCGTGTTTTATCTGACAGATTTGATGTTGTTATTGAAAAAAATTCCCTTCCTGAGGTTGATATATTTAAAATTGCGCAAGATATAGGAAAAATATCGGATGTAGAGATGTATAGAACATTTAATATGGGTGTTGGCTTTGTTGTTATTGTAGATGAGAAGCATAGAGATGTTGCTTTAGATATTGTAAACAAAAACGGTTTTGATGCCTATAGTTTGGGATATGTAAAAAACGGAAAAGGGAGTGTTGAGATTGTATAGACTTGGTGTTTTGATTTCAGGTAGAGGGTCCAATTTTCATTCTATTTTGAAAAGTGTAAATTCAGGTTTTATAACTAATGCTGAAATTGTTGTGGTAATAAGCAACAAAGAGGATGCAAAGGGATTGAATATAGCAAAAGAAAACCGGATAGATGCAGTCTTTATTAACCCTAAGGATTTAAGCAGGCAAGACTATGATAAAATTGTTGCTGATACATTGATTAAATACAGAGTTGATTTTGTTATCTTGGCCGGTTTTATGAGGATTCTATCATCCGAGTTTATAAAAACTTTCGAAAACAGAATAGTAAATATACATCCGGCTTTACTGCCTTCCTTTAGAGGGCTTCATGCACAAAGACAAGCACTTGAAAAAGGTGTGAAATTTAGTGGTGCTACTGTACATTTTGTGACAAATGAGCTTGACGATGGCCCTATAGTGGTTCAATCCGTTGTTCCTGTTATGGATAATGATACGGAAGATAGTTTAAGCAAAAGGATTTTAAAAACGGAGCATAGAATATATCCTTTGGCTGTAAAGCTAATTACAGAAAACAGAATAAAGATTGAAAAAAATAGAGTTATATGCGATACCGAGGGGCTTGATGATGAGTTTTATGCTCTAAACCCCAAGGAGTTTGGGAGGTAAAATGGAATACGAAGCTGTTATAGGTTTAGAAGTTCATATACAACTACTTACTAAAACAAAAATCTTTTGTCCATGTTCAACAGATTTTGGGGCAACTCCAAACACACATGTTTGTCCTGTTTGTCTTGGAATGCCCGGTGTTTTACCTGTCCTAAACAAGCAGGTTGTGGAATATGCCATAAGGCTTGGTGAGGCTTTAAACTGCAAGATTAACCGATTTTCACGGTTTGCAAGAAAAAACTATTTTTATCCGGATTTGCCGAAAGGCTATCAGATTTCACAATATGAGCTGCCTATACTTGAAGGCGGTTATGTTGAGATTTTTATTGATGGTGAATACAGACAGATAGCGCTTGAGAGAATACATATGGAAGAAGATGCAGGTAAAACCATACATAAATCAGACGGAAGTTATGTCGATTTGAATAGAGCAGGCGTTCCTCTTCTTGAAATGGTTTCTATGCCTGTTATGCACTCACCGCAGGAGGCAAGTGAATATCTGCGTTCAATTAGAAAAATAGTTAGATATCTCGGAATTTGTGACGGCAACATGGAAGAGGGCTCCATGAGATGTGATGCCAATATATCAATAAGGCCAAAAGGCGAAACAAAACTTGGAACAAAAGCCGAACTGAAAAATATGAATTCATTTAAGCATGTTGAGAAAGCTTTGGAGTATGAAATAGAACGTCAGATTGCAGCGGTTGAAAATGGTGAAAAAATTGTTCAGGAAACAAGACTCTGGGATGAAAAAGCAGGAATTACAAAGTCTATGCGTTCCAAAGAAGAGGCTTTTGAATACAGGTATTTTCCAGACCCCGACCTTGTACCTATTTTAATAGATGATGAATGGATAGAAAGAGTGAAAAGGGAAATTCCAGAACTGCCCAAAGCAAGAATGGAAAGATTTGTAAAAGAGTATGGCTTGAAAGAAGAAGATGCAAGGATTTTAACAGACGATAAGATTTTGGCTGATTATTTTGAAGAGGCTGCAAAAGCCTCGAATAATCCAAAATCGGTAGTAAATTGGATTTTATCTGAACTTCTGGGTCATCTGAACAGAGAAAATAAATCCATAGAAGATACAATCATTAAACCTGAGCATATTGCTGAACTTGTTGGTTTGATAGATAAAAATACAATAAGTGGAAAGATAGCAAAGACAGTTTTTAAGGAGATGTATGTAAGTGGTGATGCTCCTGGCAGTATTGTTGAAAAGAAGGGGCTTGTTCAGATAACCGATGAAAAAGCCATTGAAGAGTTGGTTGTAAAGATTGTAGATGCAAATCCGAAAGCTGTTGAACAGTATAAATCCGGAAAGAAAAACACGATAGGGTTTTTTGTCGGACAGGTTATGAAGGAAACAAAAGGCAAAGCCAATCCGAAAATGGTTAATGAAATATTGATGAGAAAGCTGGAGGAAAAATGAGGATTGTTATCAGAAATGCATATACTATAGCTCCATCAAGCAGTTTTGAGGGTTTTGCAGATATTGCCATAAAAGACGGATATATTGAGATGGTCGGTGATGTTGTTGGCATCAGTATCGATAAAGAGATAGATGCCACAGGACTTGTTGCTGCTCCGGGTTTTGTTGATGTTCATGTTCATTTGAGAGATCCGGGGTTTACACAGAAAGAAACAATAGAAACAGGGCTGCAAGCTGCTGTAAAAGGCGGTTTTACTACAGTATTCTGTATGCCCAATACAAAGCCTGTGATAGACAATGTTCAGACTGTAGAATACATAAAAAATAAAGCAAAGATGCTTGATATATGCGATTTGTATCCAATAGGCGCAATAAGCAAAAACGAAGATGGAAAAGAGCTCTCCGATATGCTGTCTTTACATAAAGCCGGATGCGTTGCTTTTAGTGATGATGGTGTTCCTGTTATGAATGCGGAGCTTTTAAGAAAAGCTTTGATTTACAGTGAGGATTTGAATGTGCCTTTGACGCTGCACGAAGAAGATAAAAATATTAGTGCAGACGGTGTTGTTAATGAGTGTGAGACTGCATTTAGGCTTGGGTTGAAGGGTATTCCGAATGTTTCCGAATCAAGCATTATAGCAAGGGATATCGAGATAGCAAGAAGCACTGATGCACATTTGCATATATGCCATGTAAGTGCAAAAGAATCCATAGAGGTTTTAAGAAAAGCCAAGTTGGACGGAAATAATGTTACATTTGAGGTTATGCCTCATCATTTTTCTTTAACAGATAAAGAGATAGAAGGTTATAATACATATGCAAAGGTTAATCCGCCTCTAAGGGGTGAAAGTGATGTTGAGGCAGTTCAATCTGCCATTGCAAGCGGTATTGTTGATGCAATTGCAACAGACCATGCACCCCATGATGAGGATTCAAAAAGGTGCACGATGCAGAAGGCTGCATTTGGCATAAGCGGATTTGAAACTGCTTTTGCAGTTGTCAATACATATCTTGTGGAAAAAGGTATTATAGGCTTGGCTGATGCTGTTAACTTTATGACGTATAAGCCTGCAAAAACCTTCAATCTTGATGCCGGCAGTATTGATGAGGGTAAATATGCAAACATAGTTTTAATAGATAAAAATAGACAGTGGAATGTCGATAGGTTTAAATTTGTATCAAAGGGAAAAAATACACCATATCACGGCAAAAAACTAAAGGGTTTGATTGTTAAAACCTTCTATAGAGGCAAAGAAGTATATCAAGGAGAGAGAGATGGCTTTGTTTAGAAAAAAGAAGAAAAAAGAGGAGAATAAGTGGATTAAATGCAAAGGCTGCGGTGATACGTTTTATGTTGAAGAATTGGAACAGAATCACTGGATATGCCCGAAATGTTCAAGTTATTTTAGAATATCTGCAAATAACAGGATAAAAATAACGGCAGATGAGGGAACTTTTAAAGAATTTGACAAAAGAATTACAACAAAAGACCCTTTGGAGTTTACAGATTTAAAGCCCTACAAGGATAGATTAAAAGATGCAGTTTCGAAAACAGGCAATAAGGAAGCTGTTATAAACGGTGTATGCACAATAGACGGTGAACCTTGCGTATTGAGCGTTATGGATTTTGCATTTCTTGGAGGTTCTATGGGCTATGCAACGGGTGAAAAACTGATTAGAGCTGTTGAGAAAGCTATGAAATTGAGAATAGGGCTTGTAATTATCAGTTCATCAGGCGGCGCAAGGATGCAGGAGGGTATACTTTCTCTTATGCAGATGGAGAGGGTTTCTGCAGCTTTGGCTTTGCTTGGGAAAAAGGGGCTGCCCTACATATCTGTTTTGACAGATCCTACAACCGGTGGTGTTGCTGCAAGTTTTTCCATGCTCGGAGATGTTATCTTAGCAGAACCTAAGGCTTTAATAGGATTTGCAGGACCGAGGGTTATAGAACAGACGATAGGAAAAGGACTGCCTGAGGGCTTTCAAAGATCGGAGTTTCTGCTTGAAAAAGGATTTATTGATGTTGTTGTGGAAAGAAAGGATATGCCGAAATATATAGGAAAATTCTTGAGGTACTTTTCAGAAAATGTAAAAAAATAAAAAAGAAATAGGTATGACTTCTGATTTTGACCTATATCGTATCAATCAAACAAGAAAAACACCTGAGATTACAATACTGCCGCCTTTTGCTGCATTAAAGAGAAAAAAGAAAAAAGAACAGGAAGAAAAGGAACACAAAAAGAGAAATGCTTTTAAGGAGCGGTTTCTTAAACATTTTAATCTTGATGAGAAAAAATTTTCTGTAAATTTGATAAAAAAAGACGGTGCCTGGTTTTTGGAGATATACAACAAACAGACAAATAAAAAGATTTACCAGGATTATGCCACTGTTTGTAATATACTTGATATTAATTGTAAATTACCTAAAATAATCGGTGTTAATGTGGATAAGAAAGTTTAAAGGTTAGGTGGTTTATGGAAAAGGTTGTAATTACAAGAAAAATACCGGAAAACGGCATTGAGAAATTGAAAGAATATTTTGATGTTTACATAAATCCGGTTGAAAGAAATATGACAAAAGATGAGATTATTGATGCTGCAAAAGATGCTTATGCTATTATTCCTATGGTTTCTGATGTTATAGACCAAGAGGTCTTACAAAGAGCCAAATCATTAAAAATTATTGCAAACTACGGTGTGGGTATCAATAACGTTGATATAGATTTTGCAACAAGAAACGGAATTTTATTTACAAACACACCGGGTGTGTTAACACAAAGTACAGCAGAGCTTGGATGGTCATTAATTATGGCTTGTGCAAGATGTATTCCTCAAGCAGACAAATTTACAAAAGAAGGCAGCTTCAACGGTTTCTCACCAACATTAATGCTGGGTAAAGAACTGTATGGAAAAACATTGGGCATAATAGGTATGGGCAAAATCGGTTCATCAATAGCAAGGATTGCGAATTTTGGATTTAATATGAATGTCGTCTATTACAACAGACATGAGTCGGACAAACAACTGCTTGTTGATGCAAAGAAAGTACAGCTTGATGAGCTTTTAAATATTAGTGATGTTATAATCATTAGTGCGCCTTTAAACAGTGAAAGCAGATACCTAATTTCAAAAAAAGAATTTGATAAAATGAAAAAAGATGTGGTATTTGTCAATATTGCAAGGGGTGAGATTGTTGATACAAACGCTTTAATAAATACTCTTAAAGAGGGCAGGCTGTTTTCGTGCGGTTTGGATGTCTATGAGAATGAGCCGAATTTTGATAAAAGACTGCTTGAGTTTGACAACTGTGTGATGCTTCCTCATATAGGTTCTGCAACCATCCAGACAAGAGAGCGTATGTCTGAAATTGTTGCAGACAATGTTATTGCTGTATATAAAGGCCAATGCCCGGATTTTGTTGTAAACGGAGATAAATTATGCAGTGCAAAAAAATAGTTGTGCAAGGTGTTGTTCAAGGTGTAGGATACAGAGCTTGGGCAAAGAGGCTTGCGACTGAATTAAATGTTAAAGGATATGTAAGGAATATGCCAGACGGCACTGTAGAGATGGTTGTTTGTGCAGAGGAGAATATTATTACGGTGATGTTTAATGCTGCAAAAAAAGGTCCGCCTACATCTGTTGTCAAAAATGTGGAGATGTATGATACGGATTACAAACCCGAAAATGAGGAGTTTAAAATATGGATATGATTGAAGAATTTCTGCAAAACGGTATTGAGAGCTTCTTGAATAACAGATTCGATAAAGCCAATATGTATTTTACTGTTGTGCTTTCAAAGGATTCTCAAAATGACATTGCAAGATTTGGCGTTATGTGTATCGATGCGATAGAGGATGGTATTTTGGAGGCAAGGGAAATGTTTAATATATACATTTTCTCATCCGAGGAACAGAAAAAATATATTGTTGAGGCTCTTGAAAGCTATAAGGGTGATGATATATATGATGGTGCAATTTCTAACTACATACAGGAACTGATAGATGCACAGGAGTACGGCGGTTCTTCTTTTAACAAAAAGGAAACCTTCAAAACACCCAATAATGACCCTGATTTATACGACCCCGATTTTGTTTTGGGAAAAATTTATGAAAAACTTGGAGATTATGACAAGGCTATAGATTATATTGCAAAGGCATACAGATTAAAACCTTTTGACGACAATCTGAAAAAAGAGCTTATGCAAATCGTGAGGAAAAAGAATGACGGATGAAATCTTTGATACGATAAAAAAAGCGATTGATATAGAAAAAGAGGCTGTTATCGATTTAAGCCAAAGAGTAGGAAGAGAATTTGTAGAAGCCGTAGAGTTGATTCATGCAAGCAAAGGTAGACTTATATGTTCTGGTGTTGGAAAATCGGGACTTATTGCAAAAAAGATTGCATCCACTATGTCAAGCATAGGTGTTCCCTCAATATTTGTTCATCCTACAGATGCCATTCACGGTGATTTGGGAATGATTACAAAGGATGACATTGCGCTGCTTTTGTCCTATTCGGGAAAAACGGAAGAGCTTTTGTTTTTGCTGCCTCTTCTAAAGAGATTCGGTGTTCCAATAATATCCGTTGTGGGCAATATAAATTCCGAACTTGCAAAAAGAAGCAATGTTGTTCTTGATGCTTCCATAAAGAAAGAGGCATCACCTATTAAACTTGTTCCAACATCCTCAACGACTGTTTCATTGGTTATTGGTGATGCTTTGGCTGCTGGATTGATTGTAAAGAACAACTTCAAAGAAGAGGATTTTGCCGTGCTGCATCCGGGAGGGAGTATTGGCAAGAAATTATTGATTAAGGTTGAGGATTTAATGCATTTCGGAGATGAGGTGCCGTTCATTGATAAAAACAGTAAGTTTAACGATGTGGTTTATGAAATTTCTTCAAAAAGATTGGGTATAGCTGTTGTTGCAGATGATAATAAAAATCTTTTAGGGATTGTTACAGATGGGGATCTAAGAAGAGCATTTGAAAAATTTTCCAAATCTGTTTTTGATATGGAAGCGCAGGATATAATGACAAAAAATCCAAAAACGATTGAAAGTTCCGCATTGGCTGCAAAGGCTGCAAATATTATGGAGCAGTATTCTATCACGAGTCTTGTTGTTTCTGATAATGGAAAAAGTATTGACGGCATAATACATCTGCACGATATATTAAAAGCCGGTGTTTTGTAGTATGAATATCTCTGTGGTTGTGTTGGATGTTGACGGTGTTCTAACCGATGGCAGGATAGTTCTTGATGATAACGGTGTTGAGTATAAATTTTTTGATGTGAAAGACGGGCATATTATACATATAGCCTTGAATATGGATATAAAGGTTGCATGGATTTCCGGCAGATATTCAAAAGTAACTCAAGAAAGAGCCAAACAGTTAAAAATAAATGATGTGTTCCAAAATCAGCACAAAAAATTAGATGCACTATTAACAATAAAAGAAAAATACGGCGTTGATTATAAAGAAATAGCGTATATAGGCGATGATTTGATAGACATACCTCCTATGATATTGAGTGGATTTTCCGCATGTCCTGCCGATGCTGTTGAAGATGTGAAGAAGGTTGCCGATTATGTTTCAAAAGAAAATGGCGGGCGTGGAGCCGTTAGAGACATATTTGAATATCTGTTGAAGAGTATGGGGATGTGGGATAGTGTTCTTGAAAAATACCTTCTGTTTGATATAAATGCCAACCTTTAAAAGATTAGTAAAAATAGCAGGTTATCTTGCAGCCATATCCTTATTTGCTATTTTGGCAATAGTTTTTTTTGTATTTGTTACAAAAGACACAATGCCTAACATAAAAACAGTGACTATTAAAAGCAAGGCTGAGGCTCAATCTGTTGATATGTGGCGCATATCCAATGGAGGATTAAAAAAGTACAGACTTATTGCTTCGAATATGATAAAAACAAAAAGTGATTTGGTTATATTGAAAAATGCAAAACTGTGGTATTTTGAAAAAAACAAACCCGATGTATTCATAAAAGCTGATGAGGTTGTTGTTTATAAAAACAATAATGTTGATGCAAAGGGTAATGTGTTTTTAATGAGAAAAGATTTGAGAATCAATGCATCTGAGGTGTTTTGGAATGCTAAAAACAAAACTCTTTCTACTAAAACAACCTTTAAAGCGGTATCCAAAAAATTTTCCTTTTTGGGCAAAAATTTTATATACTATCTAAATAGTGATGAATTTATCAGTAGTGGAGCAGATGTATGGCTAAAATAAAAACATTAAGAAGTGCAAGTGACAAATCTATTTCTCATAGGCTTGCGATTATTTCTTCCATTTCGAAGAAAAAGGTAATCATAAAAAACTATCTTTTTGCTGAGGATACTGTCAATACAACAAAAGCTCTAACTGAGCTTAGTGTGGATATTAAAATAGAAAACTCAGATGTTGTAGTAAATCCAAAAGGCAAGTATGTCCTAAAAGAGCCGAATGATATTTTGGATTTTGGAAACTCAGGAACAGGTATCAGGTTATTGAGTGGTGTTTTATCCGGCTGTGATTTTTTTTGTGTGGTTAGTGGTGATTCTTCTTTAACAAAAAGACCTATGATGAGAATTATTGAGCCGTTGAGCAGAATGGGTGCGTCTTTTATGTATAGAAAGGGTGGTTATGCACCTTTAGCTGTTCATGGAAAAAGCGGGCTTTCTGGTATAGAGTACAGCTCAAACATTGCATCTGCTCAAGTAAAATCGGCTGTACTGCTTGCAGGTCTTTTTTCTGATGAGCCTGTTTGTGTCCGTGAGCCTGTAAAATCAAGAAACCACACGGAAAATATGTTGAGATATTTTGGCGTGGATGTGGAGGAAAAGGGATTATCGGTATGTCTTGGAAAAAACAGAGAACCATACGGTGATTTTGAGTTAAGTGTTCCGGCGGATATTTCATCAAGTGCATTTTTTATGGTTCTTGCAGCTGTAAAAAAAGAACTTGAAATTGTTTTGACCGATGTTTGTTTGAACGACACAAGAAGCGGTATATTGGATGTTTTTGATCAGTGCGGCATAAACTATGAAATAAAAAACAAAAAGGTAGAATCCAACGAGTTGATTGGTGATATTGTGGTTAAGCATACAAATAGCTTAAAACCCTTTAAAATAGATAAGGAGCTTTTGCCGTCTTTAATAGATGAAATACCTATTTTATCTATCTTGGGTATATTTTGTGACGGCGTTAGTGTGATAAAAGATGCATCGGAATTAAGAAAAAAGGAAAGTGATAGGATAAAAGCCATATGCAAAAACTTAAATGCTGTAGGTGTTAAGACAGAAGAATTTGAAGATGGGTTTAAAATATACCCAAATTCTGAATACAATCTAAAAAATGCCTATATAGACACCTTTGGCGACCACAGGATTGCAATGAGTTTTAAGGTTTTGGAGGCTGTTTGTGGTCTGGAATTTGAGTTTAGCGAAACACACTCCATAAAAACATCATACCCCGGTTTTTTTGACCACTTGAATTACATCATGTCTTAGAAAGTGTCCTGCATAGATAAAGAAAAGCTCTACAACAATCCCATAAATCAATTCCATATTTGGTTTTGTGAAGCTCTATCTTCGAGTGAGCTTCTGCCTAATGCTGCAGCTTTTTCTACAATAGGTGAAGGCGGTTTTCCTATTTCTAGGATTGTACTCATAAAGGCTTATGATGATAACGGTTTTTTGTTTTTTTCAGACTCAACAAGTGACAAAATAGAACATATTAAAAAAAATTCAAAGGCATCATTTCTGTTCTACTGGCAGTCTATGGAAAGACAGGTTAAAGTGTCGGGTGTTGTAAGTGAGCTTTCAAATAAAGAGTCTTTCAGGTATTTCTTAAAAAGAGGCGGTTGTGTGGGATGTTGGATAGAGGATAAAACAAAAATATTAAAAGTTAGATATGTGCTTGAAAATAAATTGAAAGATGTGCTGCAGCTTAGCAAATCCGATATAATGTGGAGAGGTTATATGCTGAAACCTGTGTTTTTTGAGTTTTGGCAGGGATGCGAAGAGAGTCTGTATGAGAATGCTGTTTATGTTTATGGCAAAAACGGATGGGATATTAAAAACAGTAATTATAAAAGAAATATATAGAATACAAGCTAAGATATCAGGTAGTATGTTTATATTTTAACGCAAGCTCATTTATTGTTGATTACCTTCTAAGAGCATTAAGATTACTTTTGCTTTAACTAGGATAATAAAATTTTTCTGTTGTGCTCATATTAGATCTTCCTACTAAATATTTTATTTCTCTCTGAGACTGAAACTTGCATTTGATGATAACGGTTATGTGTATAAGTAGTGGCGGGATTTTCCGCACTTTTGTTCATTATTGCACTATTGTTGATATTACGCATATTGTTCATTTTTAGCACTTTGCCCGCCATTACTTATACACAATGTTGTAGGGCGTTTTTCTTATTTTTTTATTTTCCTGATTTTTTTCTATTACAATCTTTACATAACAATTGACAATTTTCTTCAATCGTTTTTCCGCCTTCGTGCCACGGTGTTATATGGTCGGCTTCCATTTGATTTAATTCAAAGTGTTCGCCACATTTAGCACAAATTCCTTTTTGTTTTTCGTAAACTTTTATTTTTATTGCATCTGAAAAAGCACGAATTGACAAATATTTTTCATTTCTCGTTAGAACATAAGGATAAATTCCTTTTTTGTTTGTAACGTCATCATCAAGTATTAGCTTCTTAATTTCTTCTTCTAATTTGTCAGCGTCTAAAACTTCATCTTTGAATTGATTGTATAAAGTTCCCCAATCAACTCCTTTCATAAATTTCTTTCTGTTTTTATTATATTTTTTGGGGAATGTTGCTTCAATCCACGAAATTACAGACTGAAAATAAATCCATAAAGCACTTGCGTTTGGGTCGTGTTGGTGTTTAGACATATAATCTTCAATTTTCCCGTTTGAAATCCATTTTATTGCGGTTTCTAAATAATCTTGTCTAATTGGTGAACCATTCAAATAATCACTTCCAATTTGATAAGCAACACAACCTGTTTTACTAAAATATTTCTTTGCATCCGTTACCCACGAACCCGAATAAACCGCATTTCTTAATTCTTGGTCTGTTAATTTTTCGCCTGCTATATTGATTGTTTTAAACCATTCTAATTTTTCGCTGTCCGTTCCTTCACAGAAATAAACCATTAATTTGTAGTCTAAAATCTGCTCTTGTTTATCTTTTGGTAAATTATGAAATGCTAATCCGTTGATTGAAAAATCATTGTTTACATACTGGCAAATAGAAATTGTCCTTTGTTGTCCGTCAATTATTTCATAATTCCCGTCATCACGAACAGCCCAATACATTACATTTAAAGGAAAATCCTTTGTAATTGTATCTATTACAGCATTTCTTTGTTTGTCTTTATAGATAAATTCCCTTTGATAGGGTGGACGAATATCAAGTTTACCGCCATAACCGACAACGCCTGCTTCTTCGTTGTCTTCATAGCCTGCGACTAAATCTCTTACTGGTATTTCAACTAATTTTATTTCCATAATTAAATCCTTTTATTTTTTATCAAAATACGGGCATAAGTTTCTTTACCATTAATTGTAAATCTTTTTCCGTAATTGGGATTATCTTCTACATATCTATCTATCCCAATAATTTCAAATTGGTCAGGATTATATTTGTTTAAAAAGGTTATTGGAACGCCCATAACCCCTTTGTAATCTATTGGTATTTCAGCAACTTTATTTACATTAATAGCATTATAATTATCATATTCCTGATATTCGTCAGGCGAATAAGTTTTGTATAAAATCAAGTCTTCGTGTCGTTTGGAAATATCTAGGTTTGTAAACCAACAAATATTTCCTAAACTTCTCCATTTTTGTCCTGTTTCATCAATCCAAAATCTTGTAGCTCTTTCTTCATAATAATCAGGAACTTTAAAGTGCATATCGCCACTATTGTAACCTAACCAAACTTTGTTTTCTTTTATCAATGCAAATACTTCTTTGTATGTAACAGCATTTTGACTGCCAATAATAAGAAAATCCTTATTATGTTCAACTAATAATTGTAAAAATTCACGAAACAAAGAAAATGGTGGATTAGTTACAATAATATCGGCTTCATCTAAAATTTCTAAACATTCTTTACTTCTAAAATCTCCGTTTCCTTTTAATTTTGATGATGAATTTTTGTCGTGTTTTAAAAGATATTCAATATCCAAAATGTTTACAGCTCCGTCATTGTTAAAGTCCTTTACTTCGTTGATTTCAATTTTAATGGGCTCTTTCTTTTTTTCAGTTTTTACGCCTTCAATATCAAAAAGTGATAATTGTTTCCCGACAATAGGTGAACCTGCATAACTTGTAGCTATTAATTTTTTTAAACCTAACAAGTTAAAATTTGAAGCAAAATATTTGAAAAAATTACTTTCAAATGGGTCGTCAGCATTACAATAAACAATTTTATCTTTAAAGTGCTTTTTATAATGCTTCAACTCCTTTTCAA
>JALWEJ010000072.1 GCA_027014115.1 Desulfurellales bacterium | reverse complement strand
ATATTTTTTTATAATCACTATCCATATACCAACTATAGGGTGCAGGAATAAAAATCTTGTTTTCGTATAAAAACAAAGGACCTATGACATCAAACGGCGGTTTGTCGCTATGTCTGCCAATTGAGTTGATGATTTTATCATCGTTAAAATTATCTCTCTTATATTCATTAAATTCAATACCATTTTGAATAAGAACAGCTGTTCTCAAAGCCCCTGCGATAGTACTTGGAGCCGGCGGAAATATGGGAGTTGCAGAATGATTCTCACCACGAACCATAGGCTCTGAACCTCTAAAAAACAGCGTATCAACAGGTTTAAATCTATACCAATTAAGCATTGTTCTCACCTCCAGCCATAAATGCAGCAACAATTAAACCGTCAGGTTCAAATTTTAGCTGACCGGTACTATCAACATAAATAGAAATATTTCTAATAATTCTTGCCATATCAGACTTATCAACATTTAACTGCGAACGCTCTACCTGTTTTTCGAAAAATTTATCTAACATTTCGATTTTATTTGGGTCTTCTCTTTTATTTGGGTCTTCTCTTTTTAAAATAGCCTCAATACCATCTCTGAACACCTCCAGACGATAAACAAGGGAGGCAGAAATGCCCTCTTTTTTATCTCCCTTTATAGCTTTTCCGATATTCTTAAACTCTTCCCAAATGCTATTTTTGCCATCTAAACCTTTATCGTTCCACTTTCTAACAAAATACCTGCTGCCACCGCTCCTTTTTCTCAATTCGATAGCACAGGCATTACGCCCAGCTTCATCTTTGGCTTTTTCATCAAGAAGGTTATGCGCTCTTTTTATCATCTCTGACAAATTTTCTTTATGATGACAAATCAATATACCGGCAGAAATACTTATCCTATCATTATTCAGCTCACCTTTTCCCAAATTGATAGACAGCTTTCCACTTTCTAAGTCAAATATTTTTTCAATCTCTTTAGATTCACCTTCTTCGTTTATTATTCTAAATGATGATTTATAATATTCCTGTATTTCATAAGCAGCATCCAAAACTTTATCAACAGGTATTATCGCACAAACATCGTCTCCTCCTGCATAAACAAGCCTGCCTTCATACTTTTTCACGAGCTTTTTTATAATTGAAGAAACGCCGTAAATAGCAAAATCACCAAGGGATTCCGAGATTGCAGCATGAATCGAAGGTGTTAAAAGCCTTTTTGGATAATTTTTATAAATCTTCTGCCAATTTTTACTGTATTTTTCATAAAAATCACTATCCTCCAATCTTTTTACAATGTCTGGATGCATTATTGATTTCCATGTCGAACCTGTGGTTTTTCCGTTAATCAAATCACCCATTTTATCGCCATCCATAATCAAGATTGCATAATATTTATCTCTGTCTTTTATATCTTTGTATTTATCAGCTTTATTTTCATACAAAGACTGTGCTATCTCTTTTCTTTTTTGTACATCTTCAATATTTTCTCTTTTGTAATAATCATACAGTGCAACCATTGTAGTTGACGGAAAACTATCAGCATTCTCAAAGGTGCTTTTTAGAATATGATCAACTCCATACTCTCTCAATGCTTCACCGATAATTCTTTTTGTCAAGCATACAGAGCATAATCTTTCATTTTCTTTAAAATCAACTTCACTTCTCCAATTACTATTTATTTTATCCCAAAAAATTTTTATGTTTTCGGAGTACTTTTTTGCGGAGATACCCCCTTTGTATCCTCTGTCATGCAAAACCTCAAATTCACCGCACATCTGACATTTTTCTCCTGGCTCCTCTTCCCTTTCTATAGTTTTTATGCTTTTTTGTGCAGCTAAAGCGGATTGAACAAGTGAGTGCGATACAGAATACAAAACACCCTTACCGGCTTTTTCATAATTTGTTTTATCTTTTATTATCTCATTAAAAATCTTAAGAACATCAACCTGATTTTTATATGTAGGCTCAGCAAGCAATCTTCTGACTTCACCAATTTCTTTCTCTCCGACAAGCCTCACCGCAGACCACTGCATATCCCAGTAATGTTCGTTCTGTCTTTTAAATAACCCAAGCAAATATTCAGCCTCGTCGCTATCCTTTTGTATATTCGTCTGTTTAATTAATTTTTTATACACAATATCGGTCAATTTTTTCCATTCACTTTTTATATGTTTCTCTATCTCTTTTCCAATTTGTTCCATTTTATCAAACGGAACAAAAAACAAAAATTTATTTGGAAAATTAGCTATTGTTTTATCATGTTTCTTCCAAAGTTTTGGTATAAACTTGCTATTAACTTTCCAATTCATCATTAAATATTTAGCCACAAGCGGTTGATCAATAAGAGAGGGATAAACAACATGGTCAGGCCCTAAATTCTCTATAATCCATCTTATGCCCTCAAAAGCCAGATACGACAACAAAACAGAACCAGACCAGTAATCCCTTAACTTCCTTGCTTTTGCAATAAATGGCTGAACCGGTGTTATGGAGAAAACAGCCAATCCAATATTATTCTTTTTTTCTTCTTTGCTACCTTTGCTAAGCTCCATACATGAATATATTGCAGAAGTTAATTGGTTGTGTTGCCAAATAGAATGGTCTGGGAATCTTGTATCAGCAGGTAATCTATGCCATAAAGCCCCAAGACCCGCTACATTATCATCAGCAAGTTTAAATCTTAAAACAAGATGGGTATATAAAAATCTTGCTAT
>JALWEJ010000071.1 GCA_027014115.1 Desulfurellales bacterium | reverse complement strand
CCTTTAGTTAGTTTAGCATATGCACTAACTTGGTGTATACAGGATTGTAGCAAGAGCACTCCTACAAAAACCATAAGGACGCAAATCAATCATATCTTCTTATCCATTATGGCTGTATTTAAGTTAGAGTGTCTTAAAATCAGACATCACCTTAATCATTTTGCTATAAGAGCTAAACTGCTCATTAGAGCAAATCAAGTCGCATTTGGCGAATTGCAAAGGTTGAAGGGTGTGTAAGGTTGGTTAGTAAGTTAAAAAAGAAAGGAATCCCGGGCTTTCGGCCCGGGCATTTGTGGTAAGTTGATTAGAAGTTGTATGTAACTTGAAATGCTGCAGTATCCTGATACATCTTAATTTCAACATTATTACCGTAGAAGGCGTTGTAAGGTGCAGGAACAGGTGTTGATACTGTATTCTCGAATGCATGAATATATGCAAATGACATTTCAAGGTTCTTACTAAACTTATAGCTTGCACCAAGTGTTAGGTGTTTTTCAACAATTGCCGGAGAAACTATATTGCTTAGCAGGTCTTTGTTGTCTATAGGATTCTTGCCGTAGTTAAATCCTGCTCTTAGAGTAAATGCCTTTGACAAATCATATTCGGCACCAATTGAGAATACCCATTGATCGTCCCAATGGAAAGGCCAGTTTTTAATTGGTCCCCATGTGCCGTCAGGATACATATTGCCCATTCCAGATACAGAAACATCGTTCATAACATCATGATAGTTAATCCATCTTACATCAGCCTCAATCCTCAACGGCTTAATAGGTCTGATATTTACACCAAGAGCTATTTGGCGGGGCATATCCATTTTCATTTTTACCTTATTTGCCTGCATCATCATGCCATCTGGAGTTGTGTTCCATTCAAGATCCTGCATATATCTCTTTGATTTATATGTCAAACCAAACTGAACCATATCGTTTAACTTATAGATAGCACCGATATCAAAACCTGCACCGTATGCGTTGGCTGTATCCAAAGAAGCTCTGTATATGCCCTTATCACCCATATTAAAGTTGTATTCCAAACCCATGGCTTGATATACAAATACAGGTGCAAAACCCAAAGAAAGTTTGCCGTTAAACCTGTAAGCTCCGCCTACAGACATCTCCATCATTGCCATATTTGACCAAATCTTTGTCAATGCCGCACCGCTTAAGTCATTTCCTGACCAGTCAACACCCATACCCGATGTTCCATACATTCCTATACCGTAAACAAAATGCGGTGTATCACAGTTACATCCGAGAGGATTTGCTGCAAAACCGGCTGATGGTACAATATAGAGATTTGAATCACTATCATGTCCGTCAAATTTTCTTGTAGGAACAAAAGCAGCTCCGCCAATATCAAATGTAGTATTTGCAAGCCATGCTATACCTGCCGGGTTCTGCAAGATTGTTGATGCATCCTGAGGATTTGCAACAACAGCTCCTGCCATACCAAGTGATTTTGCTCCTGTTCCTATCATGTAGTAACCATTTGTAGCATTTGAAACAGATGCAGCACCGAACACCAAACCTGCCGCCAAAGCAGCACTAAACAGCTTTGTTTTAAGCTTCATAAAAAACCTCCAAGCAAAGATTAAAATTATTATCTATATTACTAACGCACTGCGAACGCCCTTATTAATATAACTTTCTAATGTAGTTGTCAATAAAAAAATTAATATTTAAAACAATCTTTTGGATAATTTATAAGCAAAAAGCTCTACAGACTATGTATTTTAAGGATAAATAAAAGGTTTTATTAGAAAATAAAAAAGGCGAAAGAGAGAAAACCCCTCTTTCGCCTTAAATTAAGCTTTAAATTGTTTCTTAGAAGCTGTATACATATGCAGCCCAATATCTGTCGCCATTGTCGCCACCGTCGATGTCAGCATGCTGCCACTCAAGTTTCAAAGTTGTGTATTTTGTTGTTTTATACTGAATATTTCCGAATATTGTATACATCTTATAGCCATCTGCATCTTTGAATTTCAGATAGTCATAACCAGCTGCAATTGATAGGCAAGAT
Organism: Desulfurellales bacterium; assembly: GCA_027014115.1. Lineage (GTDB taxonomy): Bacteria > Campylobacterota_A > Desulfurellia > Desulfurellales > Hippeaceae > JALWEJ01. The sequence continues at coordinate 26,162 of JALWEJ010000071.1, read as the reverse complement.
ACAGGAGAAACCTTTGCTTCTACATTCCATGCATAGAAGTCCTGAGAGTCATCGCCTACATAGCTTGGAGGTGTAATACTAGCACCAGCCAAACCGTTCATGCCACTTCCATACAAAAATTCGCCCTGAATTGTAACCATAGATACAGGAACTGTTGCACCTACGGCATAAGCATAACCTGTTTCATTCGAAGTGCCTGTGCCTGTTGCAATCTTAACAGGTGCCAACATACCCAAAGCATAAACCTCAGCAGGTTTTCCAAAGCCTGTATCGATATCTGTTGCAACATAAGCGGCTGTTACAGGGAATGTCTTCTTTACAATAGCACCTGTATAATTTACATCTTCAAAAGCCAGCTGAGCCTTCAAAGTAGCTCCGCCAAGGTCAAACGAACCGCCCATTGCAACCTGAGGTGCTCTTGATGCACCGTTGAAACCAGCAGGTGATACCCATGCCGGTGAGAAAGTTCTAATTGCATTAAGCTCTATTCCCCAATATCTACCAATTCTTACAAAGAAGTTGTCGAATGTGTGTTTTATGTATGCATGTCTTATTCTGAATTTTCCGCCCCAGAAATCGCCTTCGATTTTTCCACCGACATTTGCATCAGCATTCTTGAAGTTGAAACCAATTCTTGTTATCTGTGCATTTGTCTGATAATGCTCTTCGTCACTGTCTGTCTTAACTGGAACGTTCTTGTAAATTGAACCAGCCATATCATCTGCATAGCCTGCCTCAAATCTAATGAAACCATACATATTTACTGCTGTATCACCCTTTACAGCAACTGTTCCAGCGTTAGCTGCTGGAGCTGCAACAGAAGCAATTCCGCCAACCAATGCTGCTGCTGCTACCAAAGAAATAAACCTTTTTTTCATACTTAAAACCTCCTAAAAGTTTTAAAATTTTTCCACACAAATCAATGGTGATAATAATACCAATCAAATACTTTGTCAACCTTTTTTTATCTTCCCTCCTTAAAACCTCACCTCCTCTATTTTCCAAAATAACCTCATGCGTAGTTTATACAATATTAACCCGACAATGTCAATCTATTTTATTGATATTTAATTTTTTAACAACCATCTGTTTTAAAAATAAAAATTCACTTTTTCTTTCCAAGATAGGCTTCCTGTATCTGGGGTGATTCAAGCAGGGTTTTGGAATCTCCCTTCATAACCATCTTCCCAACCTCAAGAACATATCCTTTATCGGCAAGCTTCAATGCGGCTTTTGCATTCTGCTCAACAAGCAAAACAGTAACACCGGATTGCTTTATTTGTTTTATTGTATCAAAAATGGTTTTAACAAGCACGGGAGCCAATCCCAAAGAAGGCTCATCCAAAAGCAACATTTCCGGTTCACTCATTAAAGCTCTGCCTATGGCAAGCATCTGTTGTTCACCGCCTGAGAGTGTTCCTGCAAGCTGACTTTTTCTTTCCGATAACCTTGGAAAGAGTTCGTACATCCATGACAAGGTTGCATTATTATATGTCTTTTTTGTGTATGCTCCAAGTTTTAGGTTTTCTTCAACCGTCAATGTGCCAAACACCCTTCTGCCTTCCGGGGATTGGCTGATTCCAAGTGCTACTATTTCGTGTGCCGGTAATGATGTAAGTTCCAAATTTTTATACCTAATGCTTCCAGCTTTTGCCTTCAATAGTCCGCTGATTGTCCTTAGGGTCGTTGTTTTTCCTGCACCGTTTGCCCCAAGTATGGTAACAACCTCGCCTTTATTGACCTCAAAAGATATACCTCTTACGGCTTCTATGCTGCCGTATGCAACTTTTAAATCTTCAACCTTTAACAATACCTCTTTTTCACTCATCATCATCCTCTTCGCGGCCTAAATACGCCTCTATGACTTTTGGATTGTTTTGTATCTCGTCCGGCAAACCTTCGGCTATCTTTTTGCCGAAACTCAAAACGCTAATATACTCGGTCAAACTCATAACAAGGTCCATGTTGTGTTCAATCAGAAGAACGGTTATACCCATCTCGTCTCTAACTTTTCTAATTGTATCAACAAGTTCAAGTCTCTCTTTGTCGTTCAATCCGGCTGCAGGCTCATCAAGTATCAAAAGTTCAGGCTCTGTTGCCAATGCTCTTGCCATCTCTATCTTTCTTTGTATGCCGTATGGTTGACTTGCTGCAGGCAGTGTTGCATAATCCATTAAACCGAACAGCTCCATATACTCTCTAACTTTAAGCCAGTTTTCTTTTTCGTCTTTGTTTGAACCTGGTGTATGGAAAATGCCGTGCCACCAGTGCTGTCTGCTTTTTGAATGCCTTCCCGACATAATATTTTCAGCAACACTCATTTCTCCAAAGAGCCTTATTGTCTGAAATGTCCTGACTATTCCAAGATTGGCTATTGCATGAGAAGACAAACCTGTTATATCTTTTCCGTCAAAAATAATTTTTCCGCCTTCCGGTGTATATACGCCTGTTATGCAATTAAACACAGTAGTTTTTCCTGCACCGTTTGGACCTATGACACCGTATACCTGTCCTTTTTCTATGCTTATACTCAACGAATCAACAGCGGTCAATCCGCCAAAAATCTTTGTTACATCTCTTAACTCAAGAAGTGCCATTTTACTATTCCTTAAACATATATTTTGGTATTCTTCCGAATTTTGCAGGCCAGATTCCCTTTGGTCTCCAAATCATAATCAATATCATTGCAATACCGAATATAAGGTATCTTGCCTCGGCAAATTGTCTGAATATTTCAGGCAGCACAAACATAAAGAATGTTCCAAGTAGTACACCCTCTATAGAAGAAGGTCCACCCACCAACACTATTGTGAAAAAAAGAACAGACTGCAAGAAGTTAAACGCCTCAGGACTAACAGCAGAAAACTGAACGGCAAAAACAACACCGGCCAATCCGGCGATGGCTGCACTTAAACCAAAAGCAAACAGCCTGTAGAATCTTGTGTTAATGCCTATACATTCACTTGCCAAAGAATCTTCGTTTAAATAGTGCAGAGCCCTTCCGGCTTTACTTGTTTCCAAATTTCTTATTATAAAAAGAGTCAGCAAAAGCAAACCAAAAGCCATAAAATATATGGAGGTCTGAGAAGAAAAACTGTATCCGAAAATTTTCGGGACATCTATGCCGAATATACCGTTTGGTCCGCCTGTTATACCAAATATGTTGTTCTTTAAAGCTTGGGTAAAAACTATATTAAAACCTATTGTCGTAACAAGAAGATAGTCGCCCCTCAAATGAACAATCGGAGCAGCAAGCAGTATACCGAAAACAAGCGGCAGTATAATGGCAACGGGTATTGTAAGAAGGATGGGCACACCATAAACAGTATTCAATACAGCCGTAGAATATGCTCCAAGTCCAAAGAACAGAGCATGCCCCATATTAAACATTCCTGCTCTACCCAAAACTATATCTTGAGATAAGGCAACAGTAGAGTATATAAGGAATGTTATTGCAACCGAAACCCATCTTGAGCTTAAAAAAAACGGTAAAACGATTAGGACAATAAAAAATAACCCGTAATACAAATATTTTTTATTCATTATACCTTCTCCGCTACCCTTTCACCTAAGATTCCCGTAGGTCTGAAAATCATAATGACTATCAACAAAACATAGGTTAAAGCCAAAGCCCAGCTACTTGATAAATAACCCGATATAAGAGCGTTAAATACACCAAGAAGCAAACCACCGAGCATCGCCCCGGGGATATTACCTATTCCGCCTATAATAGCTGCAACAAAAGCATTAAGTCCGTAAATCCAACCCATATTAAAGTAAATTCCTCTGTAGTACATACCTATAAATAAACCGCCTACAGCACCTAAAGCGGAACCTATTATAAATGTTGTCATAATGATTTTATTAACATTGATTCCCATAAGCCTGGCAGCATCCTGGTCAATTGCAGATGCCCTCATCGCCGTTCCGAGTTTTGTTCTGTTGACAAAAAAGTATAAGATAAACATTAATGTAAAAGAAATAACCAGAACAAGAAGCTGCAGCAAACCTATATAAACACCGCCAATATTCCAGTTTATGCTGGGCACAATGTCTGCGGGAAATATCTTTGGTCTTGGACCCCAAATAAGCATAATGCCGTTTTCTATCACCAAAGATGCACCTAATGCAGAAACAACAGCACTCAAACGTGGTGCGCTCCTTAGTGGTCTGTAGGCTATCCTTTCAAGTGTAACACCAGCTGCAGCTATGATTATCATCGTTACAATAAATGTTAGCAGTATAATGACAGCACTTGAGGAAATTGCACCCGAAAGCTGCATCATGACCACAAGACCTATATAGGCAGAAAAAGCAACCAAATCACCGTGAGCAAAGTTAATGAGTTTTAATACGCCATAAACCATTGTATAACCAAGGGCGACGAGAGCATAAATGCTCCCGATCGTCAGCCCGTTGATTAGTTGTTGTAGGAAAATATCCATACAAACCTCTTTTTAGTGTTTGTAAACTATGTGATATTTTAGGTCGTCACCGATTCTGTATGCCATATATGCACTTCCAACTCTTTCACCGTTGGCTGCCCACTCAAGCGGTCCTGTGATACCCGGGTAATTTTTGAGTTTGTTGTGCATATAGTCGGCGATTTTCTTTGTATTTGTAGATTTTGTCTGCTGAATTGAATAAAGGATAGCTCTCAAACCGTCAACATTAAAGAGTGTCCAAATACTCGCAGGTGTCTCATGATAAGCTTCTTTGTAAGCCTTTAGGAAATTCTTTGCTGCATCGTACGGAAGCATTTCAGGTAGAGGAACATTCACAAGATATGTTCCAACAGCAGCTTTTCCGGCCAATTTAATAAATTCAGGATTGTCGTTTGAGTCACCGCCAACAAAGTCAGCTTTCATTCCAAGCTGCTTCATCTGAGCTTTTATCAAACCGCCGTCTGTGTAGTATCCGCCAAAATAAATAACGTCAGGATTAAAAGATTTAATCTTTGTTAAAATAGGTGTAAAGTTTTGTGCACCTGATGTGATTTTTCCGGAGTATACTATGTTTCCGCCAAGCTTCTTAATGTCTTTTATAACAGTATTTGTTAAATCTGTTGAGAATGTGGAATAGTCAGATATTGTTGCAATTCTTTTGTAGTGCTGTTTTTTGATAAAAAATTCAGCAGTAAATGCAGCCTCAGCCGAATTCGGGGATGAGTTTCTAAAGAATGTCCAATATCCGTGTTTTACCAAAGTGTCACTCGTTCCGTCTGATGTCTGAAGAACGCCGGCTTTATAATAGATAGCTTCAGCAGCTTCAGCACATGTTGATGTGTAAGAACCTATAACAGCCAAAACACCCTTATCTACAAGCTGTCTTGCACAGATTGCAGCTTTAACTGCCTTTCCCTCGTCATCGCATGTAATAACTTCGATTTTTTTACCAAGAACACCGCCTTTTGCATTCCACTGTTTGGCAATAAGCCTTACAGATTTGTCAATAGACTGACCCTCAGATGCAAACTTTCCCGTGATAGGAGCTTGAACACCTATCTTGATAGTACCTGCTGCCATTGCCTGCATGCCGAAGACCAAAGTGATGACGAATGCCAAAGCACCCAACAGTCCCTTGCGTAGCATAACGCACCTCCTAAAATAAATTTAATATACTTATTGCAAGATTAATTATAACAACTTTTTTTAATAAATCAAATAAATTTTCATATATCGAAACTTTTTTTGTTTTATGAAAATTTTTATAACAAAATGCAAACAAAATCTTTATGTATAATTATTATCCGAATATATTTTTAATTTATTAATCACAAACTAAACGAGAACCAGCAATATAAATCTATTACCCGTATAGAGTGTGCATTTTCATTAAAAAACAACTGTTTTGTAGTATTTGTTCAATATAAAAAAACATCATTCAAGTTATCTATCAGTCTCTTGTTTTGTTCCCTTTTAATATATCGGCATCTCTATTTTTTATAGCATCCTTCACCTTATCTATAACAGCAACATCCTCAAGTGTTGTCAAATCCTGCTTTATCTGGCGACCTGCTGCTATATCTCTTAAAATTCTTCTTACAACTTTACCTGAACGTGTCTTAGGTAGTGAATCCACAAAAACAATTTCAGAAGGTTTGGCTATAGGACTAACCAAATCCCTTACATAATCCCTGAGCTTTCTGACAATTTCATCATGTTTTGTTTTATCAACGCCATCTTTCGGAACAACAAAAGCAAATACCTCTTCTCCTGTTATCTCGTTAGGCTTTCCGACAACAGCGGCTTCTGCAACCATACTGCACGAGGTTAAGGCACTCTCAATTTCTGCACAACCAATTCTATGAGCCGATACATTAACAACATCGTCGGCGCGTCCTTCCATCCAAAAATAACCGTCTTCGTCTTTGTATGCCATATCACCCGTATAGTAGTATTTGTTGTTAAATTTTTCCCAGTAAGATTTTATATAAGCATCATCATCTTTCCATAATGTTCTAACCATAGAGGGCCACGGTTTTTTAAGTATAAGGAAACCTGTTTCATTCGGTTCTGTTATTATGTTACCATCTGCATCAACAACATCAGGGAATATTCCTGGAACAGGAATACCTACAGAGCCAGGCTTTTGTTTAGCAACCGGCAGGGATGATATCATATGTCCCGCCGTTTCTGTCTGACCGTATGCATCAATTATCGGACATTTTTTTGAGCCTATATGTTCATAATACCAAAGCCAAGCTGCTTCATTCAACCTTTCACCACCTGTTGTTAGAAGCCTCAAAGAAGACAAATCGTAATTTTTTGTATATTTTTCTCCATATCTCATAAGAGCTCTGATTGCCGTGGGAGCAGTATACATAACATTTATTCTATACTTTTCAACAAGATACCACCACTGGTCTGGTGAGGGATAGGTAGGCATACCTTCATAAAGAAATGTTGTTGAGCCTATGGATAAAGGACCATAAAGCGTATATGAATGCCCTGAAATCCATCCTATATTCGCCGTAGACCAAAATGTATCCTCCTCTTTCAAATCGAACACCCAACGTGCCGTCAATATTCTCCACAAAAGATATCCGGCTGTCGTATGAACAACACCTTTGGGTTTTCCCGTAGAACCCGATGTATACATTATAAAAAGTGGGTCTTCTGCATTCATATGCTCAGGCTCACACTGGGGTTGTGCATAATCGTGGTCACTCATCAAATCTTGCCACCAAAAATCCCTGAGTGTTTTCATAGGAACATCCCTATGGATATGCCTTGCCACAACAACATACTTCACAATCTTCATATCTCTTATGGCATCATCCACATGCTCTTTTAGAGGAATTGTTTTTCCACCTCTAAATCCGCCGTCTGCGGTTACAACTATTTTCGAGTTTGCATCAACTATTCTCTCTTTCAAAGCATTTGCTGATAAACCGGCAAAAACAACCGAATGGATTGCGCCTATCTTGGCACATGCAAGCATTGCTATTGGAAGTTCGGGTATCATGGGCATGTATATTACAACAACATCACCTTTTTTTACACCGAGCGTCTTTAAAACATTGGCAAACTTGTTGACCTGAAACTGCAGTTCTCTGTATGTCAATACCCTACTGTCACCTTTTTCGTTTTCCCATAGAATGGCTGCCCTGTTCTTTTTTCTTGTTGTAACATGTCTATCCACACAGTTGTAGCACATATTCAACTCACCGTCTTCAAAGAATTTAAAAAACGGTGCATTGGAATCATCCAAAACCTTTGTATAAGGTTTAAACCAAAATATCTCTTTTTTGGCAAAATTATCCCAAAAACCTTCAAAATCATCTTCAGCCCATTTTAAAAGCTTCTTATACTCATCCGGCTTTAAATTTGCGTTTTCCACAAATTCACCTATGGGCTCTATAGCCAATCTCGAATTATTTACAGCATTGTCGGTCATCTTTTCACCTCCGTTAGGTATTTGTTTTAAGTGGTGTATAATAGTTATTAACTTTTACAAAAAATATTTAAAAATGTCAAATAATTAAGAATCTTTAAACATTAAACAATACTGTTAGATCAAACAGACTTTATTTTTTATAAAAAAATGATACAATTCTGCCGCATGAAGAAAGTGGGGGCTCACATCAGCATCGCAGGAGGCGTTGAAAATGCACCGATTAGAGCAAACAGTATAGGTGCAAAAGCCTTTGCGATGTTTGTTAAGAACCAAAGGCAGTGGAAATCAAAACCGTTCAACAAAGACAGCATAACAGCTTTTAAGCAAAATTGTCAAAAATTCGGTTTTCATCCAAATTATATTCTGCCTCATGCAAGCTATTTAATAAATCTTGGCTCAAAAGATAAAGAAAAGCTCTCAAAATCCAAAGATGCTATGATTGACGAGATAGAAAGATGTAATATGCTCAAACTTAAATATTTAAATGTCCATCCGGGTGCACATCTTGGGGTGTTAAGCGAAGATGAATGTCTGCATGAGATATCAAAAAACATAAACGAAATCCTCAAAAAAACCGAAAATATTGTAATCGTTATAGAAAATACTGCAGGCGAAGGAACAAATGTGGGATACAAATTCGAACATTTAAAAACAATCATAAATAATATAGATGATAAAAACCGCATAGGGGTTTGTATAGACACCTGTCATCTGTTTGCAAGCGGATACGACATAAGAACAAAACAAGCCTATAAAAAAACATTTGATGAATTTGAAAATATTGTCGGCTTTAAATGGTTGAAAGGAATGCATATAAATGATGCAAAATCAGAATTGGGAAGTAGGGTTGACAGACATCAAAGTATAGGAAAAGGCAATATAGGTACAGACGCATTCAAATTTATAATGAATGATGAACGGATGGACAAAATACCTATGATACTTGAAACAATCGACCAAACTATCTGGAAAGATGAAATAAAAATGCTATATAGCCTTAACGATAAATAAAATGAAAAAAACTTTAACGATACTTGAAAACATATGTATATATCAATAAATTAAATCCATGCAGAAAAGAAATGTGTCTTTGTTATCCATATCAATGTTTTTTGCAATCATAATCGTAATCTTAACAATTATTGTGGTTGATGGTTTTTGGATTCATGAAACACATAACGCTTTTTTAAAAAATTCAGATGCAATTAAAAAATTGTTCGTCAATGAAAAAAAATACCAACTAAAATCTTCTGTTGATAAACTTATTCAAGATATTGAATCAAAGAGGGATATTGCTTTTTATGATCTAAGACAAACCGTGTACTTCAATACAAACAATGCCGTTAAAATAATTAATAATATTTATAATGCAGGCAAATATAAGTATTCTGCAACACAAATTCAAAAAATGCTCATCAGTTTTTTTAACAATTCCAGATTTTACAACAATAAAGGTTTCTATCTTTTTTTGACAAAAAATGGTCAAATACTAAATTCATCCACCATACGTCTAGACAAAGAAACAACAAGAAAATATCAAATGCTTTACAATGATTTTTACGAAGGATTTATAGACGGAAAAATCATAGACGGCAAAGAATTCGTATCATATGCAAAACTGTTTAAACCGTTAAATATGTATATATCAGCCTGCATCTTTGAAGATGATTTTGAAGAAAAAATAAAATCCAACATAATCTTTATACTCGCAAAAAAGAATGCTTTATCAAAGAAAAATGACTATATTTTTATAAATGATATAAAAGGCAATATAATAATCTTTTATGACAAAATATATAACAACAACATAAAACTATGGGATTTATATCAAAACAGCTCAAAAAAAGAGTATGCAAAAGAGGTTTTCAAAAAAGAGCTCAAAGCATACAATAAAGAAGGCGGTGATTATATAGAATATAACTGGATTGAACCAAAAATAAAACGTTTTACAAAAAAAATTTCCTTTATTAGAGGATATAAAAAGTGGGGATGGATAATCGGCAAGGGATTTTATGAAGATGATGTTTTCAAGGCAATAACACAGCTCAAATATAATTTAAAACTAATTGTTTTAAATATCATAAAAAACTCATACATACTTGTTTTTTTTCTTTCAATAACATTCTTTGCAATAATGTACATGATTTTTAGACATACGGACAAGAGGATAAAGCAGATATTTGATAAACTTGAGGAGGCTTTAAAAACCAACAAAAAACTTGATGATTCAAAATACCATATTGTGCAGCTTAAAAATATGGTTCAATATATAAACGAAGCAATAAATAGATTCAAAGAGTATGAAGATGAATTTCTTGAGGCATTTGCTTATTCAATGGAAGCAAGGGATACATATACTAAAGGCCATTCTCAACGAGTTGCCTATTATGCACAAATAATAGCAAAAACTCTGGGCCTTGATTATTCAAAACAGCAGGAGTTGCACAGAGCCGGACTCTTGCATGACATAGGCAAAATAGGCATACCCGACAACATACTGCTTAAACCCGGCAAACTTACATTCAATGAATATAGTATAATTAAACACCATTCGTTATTTTCCTATGAAATCGTATCAAAGATAGAACAGTTCAAATCTATGGCAAACTACATCAGACACCACCATGAGCGGTGTGATGGAAAAGGCTACCCCGACGGATTGAAATGTAGTGAGATTGAGGTTGAGGCGAAAATTCTTGCAATTGCCGATGTGTTTGATGCATTAACAAGCAAAAGGACATACAGAAACAAATTAAGCCCGAAACAAGCCATGGAAATACTAAAAAAAGAACAATTAGACCAAGAGATAATTACAAAAATCGGGTCGGTGTTGATTGAAAATTGTATAAAAGAGTCGGGTATAGAAATAAAGTTGGAACAGACAAAAGAGATAGAAAAGGTTAGAAAAGAGATGTTCGACATAGACTATATGACAGGTTTAAAAAGAAGGAAGGTGCTTATACAAGAAGCAAATAAACTTATACAAAAGAAATATATCTTTGCCGTGCTCATGGTTGACATCAAAGGCCTATCGTTTATTAATTACGAATTTTCAACAGAGGCGGGAGACAAACTTATAGTATACTCGGCATTGGCACTTTCTGAGATACTTGAAAAACAAAATTATGCAAAGCAAAAACATATATCAAGGGCATACAACGATGCATTCCTTTTCCTGATTGACGATGAAACATTAATAAAACAAATAAATGTGACTTCCACAACAATCAAAAAACAACTAAAAGCAAAGGTAAAAGAGTTGTTTAATGAAAATGATAAAAACATATACATAAATGAAAGAAACGAATCCATAGGCAACTTCATAGACTACCACATGCTCTACAGCATATATCCTTATGATTCCGATAATATTGAACGACTTATTTATCTCTGTGCAGCAAAGAAAGAAAGTTTCACAAAAAAACAATATTGATAATGACAGCAAAAAGTAGTAATATCGCCTTATGAAAACTGCAATAAACGGTATTTAGTTATGGACGACGATTCTGTCAGTTGTTTGGAAGTCGATGAATTTGACAAGCTCGTAGGTCAAACGCACCTACTTGGCAAAAACAAACCTCTATACACATTTTATTACAATGTTAATTTTCCACCATCGTTAATTTTGTATGGTCCACCGGGTGTAGGCAAAACAAGCTATGCAAAGCTATTGGCAAAAAAACATAATATTGATTGTGTTTATCTTAATGCAACATCGGCAACATCAAAAGAGCTAAGGGATGCCCTTTCAAAAAAACCGGTTATGATAATAATAGACGAGATACACCGTTTTGACAAAAGGCAGCAGGACATACTGCTTCCTCATCTTGAAAATAAAGATACCATAATGATTGGAACATCAACATACAATCCCTATTTTAAACTGACAAAAGCGCTGCGGTCCCGCTGTTTTGCTTATGAATTTAAGCCGTTGTCAAACGATAATTTGAAAACAATAGCAAAAGCGGAACTTAAGTGTTTACATAAAACAATAGAAGAAGATGCTTTGGATTTATTGATATTATATTCATCCTACGATGCCAGACGTTTAAAAAATATGATATCCATCATGCCAAAAAATCGTATCTCAAAAGAAGATATACAAAATATGTTCAATATTGATTCGGGTTTTAACAATGAAAGTGAACGATATGATACAATCAGTGCATTCATAAAAAGCATAAGGGGCAGCGATGTCGATGCTGCTTTGTATTACTTGGCGCGGCTCATAAAAGCAAACGAAGACCCCGAGTTTATAGCACGAAGGCTGTGTATTTTGGCAAGCGAGGATATAGGTTTGGCAGACAACAATGCAATAAATATAGCCTCAAGCACACTAAATATAACAAAAGAGATAGGTTTGCCGGAATGTGCCATAACACTTGCACACTGCTGCGTATACCTTTCAAAAACAAAAAAATCCAATTCAAGCTATGCTGCTGTTAAAAAAGCTCTAAAGGATGTGGAAAACGGTGTTGTTTTGGAAATTCCTGAACATTTAAAAACAAAACCGACAAAACCTTATCTATATCCACACAACTATAAAAATTCATACATAAAGCAGAGCTATCTGTCAAAAAAACTAAAATATTTTGAAAAAAGGGATAATGATACAATATGAAAACCATAGAGGATATAGGTGAATTTGGACTCATAGACATCATAAAATCAAAGATAGGAACAAAAAGCACAGCAACAGGTATTGGGGATGATTGTGCGATTATACCGATGGCAGATAAAGAAATACTCATATCAACAGATACACTTGTAAGCGGAGTCCATTTTTTTGAAGATGCAGACCCTTATTTTCTTGGCAGAAAATCTTTGGCTGTTAACATAAGCGACATTGCCGCAATGGCTGGAGTTCCCAAATGGACATTTTTATCTGTATCGTTGAATAAAAACATGTCTCTTGATTACATAGAAAAGTTTATGGAAGGTTTTTTGAGTACGGCAGAAGAATTCGGTGTTGTTTTGCTTGGCGGAGATACAACAAAAAGCAGCATCTTTACAATAACCGTAACAATCGTTGGGGAAAACGAAAAAAACACATCCATAAAAAGAAAAGGTGCAGAAGTAGGCGATAACATCTATGTTACAGGAAAGATAGGCTGCTCATATGCAGGACTGATTGCATTACAAAACAAAATTGCAGGTTTTGAAAACATTAAAAATGCACACAACAACCCAAAGCCAAAGATAGATGAAGCCCAAAAAGTCAAGCCGTTTGCAAATGCAATGATAGATATAAGTGACGGACTTTTGCAGGATTTGGGTCATATATGCACACAAAGCGGGGTTGGCGCAAAGCTGGATTTTGAAAAAATCCCTTTCTGCAGTGTTGATTTTGTTGATAAAAAAGATATGCTTGCAGGCGGTGAGGATTATGAAATTATATTCACAGCGAGCAAAAAATATGAAAACATTATAAATAAAATGGACAATATAACAATGATAGGCACAATAACCAACTCAAACGGTGTAAAGATTGAACAAAACGGAATGGAAATAAATATAAAAAACAGAGGCTTTAAACACTTTTAAAAAGAAGGAGAAAAAATTGAGTGTAAATGGCGAATTATTGCTTATAGCCGTATCATTACTGCTGTCTGCATTTTTTTCATCTGCAGAGACAGCTCTAACCTCAATGAGTAAAGTAAAGGTTGCTCAAATAATCAAAGAAAACAGAAAAAATGCAAAATATTTTTCGTTATGGTTTAAACATCCAAACAAAATGCTCAATACAATTTTAATAGGCAACAATGTTGTCAACATACTTGCATCTATTTTAGCTGGCAATCTTGCAAATAAGATTTCAGGCTCATCTCAAATTGCACTAACAACAGCCGTCATGACAATTTTAATTCTCTTTTTCGGAGAGATAACACCAAAAACATTCGCCAAACACAATGCGGAAAAAATATCGTATATCTATATAAGAATTTTGGCTTTAATCTACTACATATTTTATCCTTTAACCTACATAATAAATATATTTGTCAAAATTGTCATAAAAATAATGGGCGGTGAGATAAATAAAGAGCAGCCTCTCATAACAGAAGAAGAGCTTGAATTTATGATTAATGTTGGAGAAGAGGAGGGTATTTTGGAAGATGAGACAAAGGAGATGATGCACAACATTATGGATATTAACGACATACTCGTAAAAGAGATAATGGTACCGAGAACAGAAATGGTCTCGCTCCCTATAGATGCCGATACAGATGCTGTTTTAAAAGTGATAGACGAATATGAATACTCAAGAATACCGGTATACGAACAAGATTTAGACCACATTGCAGGTATCCTATATGTAAAGGATTTGATAAAACATTCAAAAGAGGGTTTAAAAAATCTCAAACTAAGGGATATCCTAAGAGAAGCAATGTTTATACCGGAAACAAAAAACATCTATGACCTTTTCAAAGAATTTCAATCAAAAAGGGTTCATCTTGCTATTGTCATAGATGAATACGGTGGTGTTGCAGGTATTGTTACAATGGAGGATATACTTGAAGAAATTGTAGGAGAGATTAGAGACGAGTATGATTTGACAGAAGAGGATGAGTTTATTGAAATAAACGACAATGTGTTTATGGTTGATGCGGGGATGGATTTGGATGATTTCTGCGAAAAACTCAATATAGAAAAAACGGAGGAGATGAAAGAGTATGAAACCGTAGCAGGTCTTGTTTATGATTTGGCAGATAAAATACCCTCAGAGGGTGACGAATTCGATTTTATGGAAAAATTTAAAATAAAAGTCGTCTCAACAGACGGCAATAAAATATTAAAAATAGAACTCAAAAAGGTTGAAAAATGAAAAATAAATTGATAGCCCCTTCCATACTTTCTGCGGATTTTCTGCATCTTGAAGATGAAATAAAAAAAATAGAAGAAGCAAAAGCCGATTTGATACACATAGATGTTATGGACGGACACTTTGTAGGCAATCTGACATTTGGTCCTTTTATCATAGAACAGGTTAAATCAACAGCGCATCTGCCTTTGGATGTACATCTTATGATAGAATCACCCGATATGTGGATTGATACATATGCAAAAGCCGGAGCAGATTATATAACAGTACATGCCGAAGCCTGTATGCATCTGCACAGAGCAGTTCAACACATAAAAGAATTGAATAAAAAGGCATCAGTCTCGCTGAATCCTGCAACACACCCTTCTGTTTTGGAGTATGTTGCAGAGGATTTGGATATGGTGCTTGTAATGAGTGTTAATCCGGGTTTTGGTGGACAAAAATATATAGACAATGTAAACGAAAAAATCAAATTTCTTGATGATATGAGAAAAAACAGAGGTTATAATTATTTAATTGAGGTTGACGGCGGTGTAGGCGAGAAAAACATCTCAATGCTTTCAAAACTCGGAGTCGATGTGTTTGTATCGGGAAGTGCCATTTTTAAGAGCAAAAACTATAAAGAAACGATATCGAAATTTAGGAGTCTTTTGTGAAAATATCTATTGTTGTCCCTGTCTATAACGAAGAAGACAATATAGAACTGCTTTATCAAAAAATAAAGGATGTAATGCTGAAGAACAGCTATGAACATGAAATAATTTTCATTGATGACGGAAGCAGTGATAAAACATTTTTAAAAATGGAAAGTCTGGCAAAAAACGACAAATATCTAAAAATAATAAAATTCAGAAGAAACTTCGGTCAAACACCTGCAATGGCAGCAGGCTTTGACTATGCAGAGGGTGATGTTATTGTCAGTATGGATGGCGATTTGCAAAATGACCCGAAGGATATACCAAATCTTATAGCAAAACTCAATGAAGGGTTCGATGTGGTAAGCGGTTGGAGAAAGGATAGACAGGACGAAACAAAAAGGGTCATATTTTCAAGGGTTGCAAACTGGTTAATAAGCAAAATCACAAAGGTCAAACTCCATGATTACGGATGCTCTCTGAAGGCATACAGAAGTGATGTTGCAAAAAATCTGCACATGTATGGAGAACTGCATAGATTTATACCAGTTTTGGCAAACATATACGGTGCAAACATAGCCGAAATTCCCGTAAAACACCACCCAAGACAGTTTGGAAAAAGCAAATATAACCTAACAAGAACTTTTAGGGTTATCGTGGATTTGATACTAATTTATTTTATGCAAAAATTTATCACAAGACCCATACACTTCTTTGGCATAGCAGGCTTCGCCTTGTTTGTGATTGGGTTCTTTATTGATGCTTATCTTGCTTGTGAAAAAATATTTCTTGGGATAGATATAGGAAACAGACCCATGCTTTTGATGGGTGTTCTATTCATTATAAGCGGTATAAATCTCGGGGGTATTGGCATAATAAGTGAATTTCTAACCCGTATCTACCATGAAAGCCAAAATAAAAAAATATACAACATAAAAACCATGATAAATATAAATGACAAAACATAAAAATCCTCTACACACTATAATTGTCGGGTTTTTGGCAGTAATAGCTTTTGGATGCTTGGTTCTGCTTCTGCCGTTTTCCACAAAACATCCCATATCATTTATCGATTCGCTCTTTATGTCAACATCAGCTGTTTGTGTTACAGGTCTATCTGTTGTCGATATGAACAATTTCACAACATTTGGAAAATCAACAATACTGTTTTTAATTCAAATAGGCGGTCTCGGCTATATGAGCGTTACAACATTTATGCTCATAAGCTTTAGGAAAAAGCTTACCTATGAAGACAAGCTCATACTCAAAGAATCACTAAATTATCCGACAATGCATAACTTGGTCGAGTTTTTTAAAAGAATACTGATATTTGTATTTGCTATTGAGCTAATAGGCGCTGTATTGCTTTCTTTTGCATTTTATAGAGATATGGGCACAAAAGGTATATACTACGGAATATTTCACTCCATAAGCGCATTCAACAATGCAGGTTTTTCACTTTTTAATGATTCTCTTACATTATACAAATATAATATTCTCGTCAATCTCGTTGTCATGGGACTTATCATTATAGGAGGAATAGGTTTTTTGGTAATCGATGAGTTTATACTGCTGAGGGCAAAAAAAATTAACAAGCTTTCCATACATACCAAGGTTGTCTTATCGACAACACTATTTTTGACGCTATTTGGAACTATTTTTATTTTCTTTATAGAAAGAAACGGCATTCTGCAGCATCACGGGTTTTTCGAAGATTTTCTGGTTAGTTTGTTTCAAAGTGTGACAACAAGAACGGCAGGTTTTAACACCGTAGATATAAGCTATATGCACTCATCTACAATATTTTTGTTTGTAATACTTATGTTTATCGGTGCATCGCCTTCCGGTACGGGAGGTGGCATAAAGACAACAACAGCATTTATTGTATTTTTTGCCATATATTCCTATATCAGAGGAGAGAAAGAACCGATAGTATTTCAAAGAAGAATACCCTTAAAGGTTATTGAAAGGGCATTTGTCATATCAACACTATCTTCAATTTTCATAACTGTAATTTCATTTCTATTAAGCGATATTGAACATTTCCCTTTTTTAGATGTGCTGTTTGAAACGGTATCGGCAATTTCTACAGTAGGTTTATCCGTTAGCAACAATTTAAGCCTATCTTCAAAATTTAGTGATTTTGGTAAATTTATCATTATTTTTCTCATGTTTATTGGAAGAGTAGGTATTTTTACATTCTCCATTGCCCTTTTAAAGAAAAAGGCGTCGAGGAGATACAGAGTGCCTGAAGGGAGAATATTTTTATGAAAAAGTTGTTTGGAATAATTGGTCTTGGAAGATTCGGAAGCAGTGTGGCAAACAGGCTTGTAGAGTTGGAAAAAGATGTTGTATGTATTGACAAGGATGAAGAAACGGTAAAACAGATGGCAGAAAACATAAAAAATGTATACCAAGCCGACTGCCTCGATGAAAAGGCATTGAAAGAAATAGGCATAACAGAAGCTGATGTTGTAGTTGTGTCAATAGGTGAAGATATTGAAACAAGCATAATGACAACAGCCATACTCCACAGTCTCGGAATTGAAAATATCTACGCAAAAGCAAACAATGTCTTACACGGTAGAATACTTGCAAAGGTAGGCGCAAAAAGAATTATCTTCCCCGAAAAAGAGATGGGGATAAATCTTGCAAATACATTGGCAGACATAGATATTATCCAAACACTTTTCAAAGGAAAAAGCTATATACTTGCAAAAATCAAAGCACCTAAACAGTTTTTTGATAAAAGTCTGCTTGAGCTTGATGCAAGAAACAGATACGGCATAAACATAATAGGCATAGAAAAAAAAGACGATGTCAATATAAATCCAAACCCCAAAGAAGTTATATTAAAAGACGACAATCTCATAGTCGTGGGCAAGAAATGCGATATAGAAAGGATTGCAAAATGAACGACTTTGAACTTAAATGGCTTGCATTTGAAATAACACCAAGATGCAATCTAAACTGCATACACTGCAGAACCAATGCATCAATGAACCTCAAAGATAAATTGAGTTTTGAAGATATAACAAATACAGTGGATGAGATATCAAAAGAATTTAAGCCGGTTGTTGTATTAACAGGAGGAGAACCCCTTTTGAGAGGCGATTTGTTCGATATAGCAGATTTCATAAAATCAAAGGGTATGAGAGTCGGTATTGCAACAAACGGAACACTTGTAAATGAAGATACGGCAAAAAAAATTAAAGAACATTTTGATGTTGCTTCTCTCAGCATAGACGGTTCACAATCCTCAATTCATGATAATTTCAGAGGCGTAAAAGGTGCATTTGATGCAACAATAAATGCCGCTTCAATGTTTAAAAAGGTCGGGCTGAATTTTATAATAAATTCATCATTCACGAAACGCAATCAACACGATATTGAAAACACCTACAAATTGGCAAAAAAAATAGGTGCAGGTGCATGGTATATGTTTATGATTGTGCCGACAGGAAGAGGAGAGGAAATATCGGATGAGTTAATATTAAAAGAGGATTACCAAAAAATCTTGAAATGGCATTTTTATATGGAGTTAGAAGAAAAAGACATATTTGTAAGACCCACATGCGCACCGGAATATTATGCTTTATGCGACATGGAGGCAAAAAAGAACAATATAGATTTTACAAGAAGAAACCTGAAGTTTTCGACAGGTGGAGCCAAGGGATGTATTGCCGGACAAAAGATAGCATTTATAGGCTACGACGGCGAAGTTAAACCGTGCAGCTATTTTCTGCGCTCAGCCGGAAACATATTAAAAAACAGTTTTGTAGATATATGGCATAATTCAAAGATATTCAAAGATATGAGAGATTTTCAAAATTACAACAAAAAATGTGCAGCATGCAGATATATTAATGTGTGTGGAGGATGTAGGGCAAGGGCCGATGCCTACTACGGGGATTATATGGCAATAGATCCATACTGTTTTGTTTGATTTTTTACTCTAATGGTTTATAATTTTTCAAAATAGGAGGTGCAATATGAAAGCAATGACAAAAAAGGCGCTTGAAGAGGCGTTTGCCGGGGAATCCATGGCTCATATGAAATATCTGGCGTTTAGCGATGTTGCAGAAAAAGAGGGTTACAAAGGCATTGCCAAACTGTTTAAAGCAATAGCCTATGCAGAACAGATACATGCAACAAATCATGCAAAAACATTGGGCTATATAGGAAAAACTTTAGACAATCTCAAAGAAGCAATGGGTGGCGAAAACTTTGAAGTAAATGAAATGTATCCTGCTTATGATGCGGTTGCCAAGCTTCAGGAAGAAAAAGAGGCTCAAAGAGCTATCCATTATGCCATGGAAGCTGAAAAAATCCACGAAGATATGTATAACAATGCCATAAATAATCTTAACGAAGGCAAGGATAAAGAGGTCGATAAGGTTTATGTTTGTCCCGTATGCGGATTTACTGCAATTGGGGATTTGGATATTGAAAAATGCCCTGTATGCGGAGTCCCATCAAGCAAATTTATAGAATTTTAATATGCAAAACAGCTACATTCTGATACTTTTGGCTGCAGTAATTACTGCTGCAGCCTTGTTTATCATAATAAAAATCAACATACTAAAAAAAGAGATTCTTGAGGTTCTCAACAATCAAAACTCAATCCTTACATCAAGCATAGATAAAATAACACAACAACTGATAGACACAGCAAAGGAAAATCAGAAACAGATATCAAACAACTCTGAGCTGTTCAACAAAATACAAAATACACAAGCAGAATTAAAAGAAAATATACAAAGCAGTCTGTTATCATTCAACACAAAACTCAACGACTACATACAAAATAGATTTGACACACTTACAAAATCTTTGGATGCAAGATTGGATAACATTGCCTCAAAGATAGACACAAGATTAGAGAACTCAACGGAAAAAATGGCAAATTCGTTGGAAAAACAGAAAGAACAGTCCAGAAAAGATTTTGATGCGTTTATTACAAAGGTTGAGTCAAGTTTAGATAAAATTTCAAATAAGGTGGATGTAAGACTAAAAGAGGGATTTGAAAATGTAGATAAAACTTTTAAAGATATAATAGAGGGTATAGCAAGAATATCAGAGGCTCAAAAAAAGATTGAACAGCTATCAGGAGAGGTGGTCTCGCTTCAGCAGGTTTTAAGTGATAAAAAAACAAGGGGAATATTCGGAGAAATACAGCTTGAAAATATACTCAAAGCAGCATTCGGAGAAAAAAGAGAGCTGTATGACCTGCAGCATGAATTTAATGTTGACAATAAACGGGTTGTGGCAGATGCCGTAATACAAGCCCCCCAAATAGGAACAATAGCTGTTGATTCAAAATTCCCGCTTGAAAACTATACAAAAATGGTTGAATCTCACTCCCAATCGAAAAAACAGTTTGCATCGGCATTTAAGATAAACCTAAAAAAACATATAGACGACATAGCAAGCAAATACATCATAAAAGGCACAACAGCCGATATGGCAATTCTTTTTCTACCTGCAGAGGCCATATTCGCAGAACTAAACGCATACCATCAAGACATTGTGGATTATGCCTATAAAAAGAATGTCTGGATTGCATCTCCAACGACACTCATGGCTCTTCTTACTACAATTCAGGCAATTGTCAGAGACATAAAAACGCAAAAACAGGCAAAAAGGATACAGGAAGAGCTAATTAAGTTATCTAAAAATTTCTCACTCTACAAGGAAAGATGGGAAAAATTCATAAAAGAAATTGAAAAAATGGGCTCAACAGCCAAACAGATAAAAACCACAACAGATAAAATATCCACAGCTTTTGAAAGAATAGAGAAGGTGGAATTCAAAGAACAACAAAGCAGTATGCTTGATTAGACAAACTACTATCTGCTTTTTACAACACCAACTTTATCACAATATTCATAGATGGGACATTTGGAGCAAAACGGAGATATAGGCTTGCACAGGTTTTGACCAAACGGCACAAGTAAATCATTGTACTCTATCCAATATTTCTTGGGTAAAATCTTTCTTAATTTCATTTCTGTTTCTTCGGGATTTTTGGTTTTAATCAACCCAAGCCTGTTTGAAATCCTATGCACATGTATATCAACACAGATTGCCGGAATATTATAGCCCTTTGCCAAAACAAGATTTGCTGTCTTTCTGCCAACATTGGGCAATTTCAGCAGCTCATCCATATTGTTAGGCACCTGAGAATTATATTTTTCTATTATGATTCTTGCTGTTTTTTTTAGATTTTTTGCCTTTGTTTTATAAAAACCCACGGGGTAAATGGTTTCTGCTATCTCATTTTCCGATAATCTATCGAGGGCTTCCACAGTAGGTGCTTTTTTAAAAAGATGCAAGGATGCCTCATAGGTTGTGGCATCCTTCGTCCTTAAACTTAAAACTGTGGAAACAAGAACCTTGTAGGGGTCGTTATCCTTTGCAACAAGAGTTACAACAGGCTCAACAAACCCCTTATAGGCTTCCCTCAAGCATTCTATGACAATATCTATGTCATCTATTGTCATAGCTTAGGATTAATTTTTATCTTAACCTGTTTTTTCAATTTCTCTATGAAATTATTCATTATGTCATACTCTTTTTGGCTTCTAAGCTGCTCTTCTATGCTTTTTTTATACTTTTTAAAATCCTCTTCTTTTGCATGTTTTGTTTTAACATAATATACATAATAACCTTTTGGTGTTGAGCATTTATCAAAAAATCCAACTTTGTTTTTAAATATCTTCTCAATAACGCTCTCTTTGAGTGTGCATTCCATTTTATCATCAGGAGAAAATTTGGATACACCTTTTGCGGTTTTGAGTTTTAAATGTAATGTTTCTGCCAATTTTGACAATTTCTTACCTTTTTTCAAACCCTCATAAATCTTTTGAGCTTTTCTCGATGCCAAAACCTTTGATTGAGATTCTACGTAGGCTTTTTTTACCTTGTCTTTTATTTTATCAAATGCAGGTATATAGGAAGGCTTTTTATCTTTTATGGTGTAGATTACATATCCACCGACAGCCTCATCAGGTCCGAGCAGTTTTTTGCCCTCAGACATCAAAGCATTTTTAACAATTGCAGCAGTAAACGGTGCTTTCGGTGATTTTAAGCTCATATAGGGGCTAATCTTTACCTCAAAACCCTCTTTTGTTGCAATATCCTCAAATTTTTCTTTGGAATCTCTTATTTTAACAAACAACCTTTTGGCATCGATAAAGAGATTATCTTCGGCTTTCTTTTCTGTTAGATAACCTATTATATCTTTTTTGACATCCTTATATTTTCTGATGTAGGGCTCTTTTATATCTTCGACCATTGCTATATGGTATCCGAACTTGGATTTGAATGGTTTGGATATTTCACCGACTTTTAGATTTTTAATACCATCCCAGAAGCCGGGAACAACCATGCTTTTTGTTATGTAACCGAGCTCACCGTCAACTTTCTTTGTGAATGTGTCGTCTGAATATTTTTTTACAGCCTCTTTAAATGTAATCTTTTTCTCTTTTATGCTCTTGTATATGTCCTCAGCCTCTTTTTTTAACTGTTCATCTGTCTTCTTGTTCTTTTTATCTGAAGCTATAAGAATATGTGCAACCTTTATCCTCTTTGGCACCTTAAAATAAGATTGATGGCTGTTGTAGAATATCTTTGTTTCATTATCGGTAACTTTCATCTTGGATTTTTCATATTTTAAACTGAACAGAATATATTTAAATTTTATCTGTGTTGGGATTCTGAACTCTTCTTTATGCTTGCTGTAGTATTCTTTCAGTTTTGTATCGTTTACGACAACATCTTTTTTCATTTTTTCAAAAGGAAGATATACATAATCCAAATCAGCCGTAGAATAATTTTCTTCAAAATATTTTCTTACATCCTCAGGTGTAACCTTAACATCTTTAAACAATTTTTTCTTTAATTTGTTGATGTATGCAGAAACCCTTAAAGAATTCTCATACTCTTTGGGGTTTATGTTATTAGCCTTTAAAACTGCAAGATATTTTTCTTTTGAAAAATGTCCGTTCACATAAAAAGCGTTATTGCTTTCTACTGCTTTTTGAACATCCTCATCGCTAACCTTTATACCCTCTTTCTCAGCCTCCTGCAGAAGAAGTGTTCTTTCTATCAATGTATCAATCGTTTTTTGTTTTATGTTCAGTTTTTTTATATCCTCTTCAGTTATCTTGCCGCCCTTTATCTGGGTTAAAAGTTGAACATAGAACTTATAAATATTGTTATATGTTTTTTGATATTCCGGAGTCGTAATTTTAACATTTCCAACTTCAATTGCCGTATTGCTGCCCATCCTAAACGGACCTTTGACAAACATATAGGCACCACCGATAATAAATGCAATTGCTGCTATCCAGAGAAAGATAGCAAACTTTTTGATATTTTCCCTAAAATATCCAAGCATACTCAACACCCCTTCACTAAAATTTTCTTAAAACCTAACATGCAGATTATACGCTTTTTGCATTTCCATATCAAATAATCCTGCACAACCTCTTCATCGGCAAACCTATAACGGTAGTAACATCCCCCTTGACCACTTCCATAAAAGCTGATGCTCTACCCTGAACGGCATAACCTGCAGCCCTTTTTGTAAAATCCTCAACAGATAGGTAATCATCTATCTGCTTATCATTCACATAATTCATATAAACAACTGCATAATCAACAAAAAACTCATAGGCTTTATCAGATAAAATTGTAACAGCACTAAAACAGTAGTGGTAATTTCCCTTAAGATTAGTCAATATATCAAAAGCCTCCTGCCTGTTTTTGGGTTTTCCAATAATTTTATCCCTAAAGACAACTACCGTATCTACTGCAATAACTGTCTTTTTTGAAGATACAAACCCAAAAGCTTTAAGGTAGGTAACCCTCTGCAAATAGTCATAAAGCTCTTCTTTATTCTTTCTTGTCTCATCTATATCGGAATATGCAAATGAAATATTTTTCTTACATATCTTTATAAGCTTCCTTCTTGCTGTTGATGCACTTGCAAGAACAATCATTTAAAAAACTCTTCAAAAATATGTTTCACTTTTAATCTTCTTGATTCTATTTCATTTTTTATATTGTCTTTTTTTGTATAGAACTCAAGCCTCTCACAATCCTTAATAACAGAACCTTTGGCATATGTTCTGTATATATTTAGAATAAATATATAGAACTTGTATGTATCTATCAAAAAATCAACATCAAATAAACCAAACTTTTCAACCCTTTTAAGCATATCTGTTGTAGATAAACCTGTATCTGCACAACCTTTTTCAAAACAGGCAGCCTGAGCCAAAAATTCTATATCCGTTATCCCTCCGGCAAAGCTTTTGATATCGTAATCCTTCCCCTTACTCTCTACTATCTTATTTCTCATTTTTAAGATATCCTCTTTTGATGGCGGATTATTTGACACAAACCTCTTATACACATTCTCTAAAATGGATTTATCAAAACCGCAGTATATAATTTTTGATTTTAAGGCGGCCTGTTTTTCCCACTGCCATGCGTTTTTTTGAAAATATTCATCCAAATAATCAACATCCACAACAATAGAACCCTTATCACCATAGGGCCTAAGCCTCAAATCCACATCATATATCTCTTTAAGTTTTTTCGTTATCTTCTGAACTGTTGATGTATGCATGTAAGCACTGTTTTTTGCAGCAAACACTATATCCAAATCGCTGCCGACAAATAACTCATTTGTTGCAAGTTTACCATATGCCACAATTGATAGATTTCCTTCTTTATCAAACTCTTTTGCAGTATTTTTTATAAAATCATAGGCAAAGCGTGTCATAATGTCACAATCACAACCAAACGGCTCAAGAAACAGATGAAAAACGGCACCTATACTCAGCCTTTCATATTCCTGCTTTGTCAAATCCTTATAATCAAGCATCTCGCCCGATAAAATATCTTCCACCAAGTCTATATGCTTTGCAAGCCGACTTGCCATATTAACACTCAAAACGTCCAAAAACGCTTCAAATAAACGCTTTTGTGAAAAAATCAATGCCGTATATGTGGGATTTATCATATTCATACCCGTTATGCAGTTTTCAAAGTCGCTCTTTTTTGTATAATTAAATGTATAATCAACGATATCCTCTATAACCGAACGCTTTATATCAACCGCCAAACACTTCTTAACAAAATCCTTTACAAGAAAAACAACACTGCCTGCATTTTTAATGCCAAATTCCGCCAAATAACCTTCCATATCCTCATCAGCACTAAAAACAGGAAATCTGTCGTTGCTGATAAATATCTTCTGAAAGATACCATGCACATTATCTGTATATTCCAAATATATTTTGACAAATTGCTCAAGGCTCAAATCCATTTTTTTTGACATTTTCTCAAGTTCATCAACGCTGTTGGGCAACATCTGAGTCTGCTGCTCATTTAGAAGTTGTATTTTGTGTTCAATCTTTCTTAAAAACAGATAAGCTCTTTTAAGTTCTTCTGCTTCTTTTTCACTAAGCAAACCGTCTTTTTTAAGAAGCTCCAACCCTTCCATGGTCGATATATGCTTAAGCTTATCGTTTAAACCACCGTATACAAGTTGGAAATAGTTCACGATAAATTCAATTTCCCTTATACAGCCCACACCTTTTTTAACATCCAATTTATCAGCAGGTATAGACTGAAAATCTTTCAGTTTTTTTGAATATTTTTTTATTTTTAACATCAAAGAACGTATCTCTTTTATATACTCTATATCTATTGACTTTTTATAAATAAAAGGCCTTAGTGTTTTTAAAAGTTCAAACCCCAAATCTATGTCGCCAGCTACAGGATAGGCTTTTGTC
>JALWEJ010000070.1 GCA_027014115.1 Desulfurellales bacterium | reverse complement strand
GATTAAGCGAATAGAAGCAACCTACGATAGCAATTTCTATGTTTATGATAACGGTTGGGTTTACAAATGCGTTGACCATTTGTCAGTCCTTCCAATTTATAGAATTTTTGATATAAAGGAAACCAACCTTGAGGAGTTTGCAAAAAAGTATAACTTAGAGATTTTAGGGCCTGGCAAATGTTGCGGTGGGAGTTTTTTGGAGAGGATACCAGAGCTTGAGGAGGATTGAATTGGCAAGCATAATGGAGCAGGTTGAGTTTATCGATGACGGCAAAAAAGTTATAATTCCAAGGGAGCTTTGGGATAAAATTGTTGAGGCTTTAGAGGATTATGGTTTATTGAAGGCAATGGAAGAGGCGGAAAGTTCACCTTTGCTTACCAAAGAAGAAGCACTTTCTTTGTTGGAGAGTGCAAGGAAAACCGATTAAGGGGGTTAAAATGAATAGACTTGTTGTCGAGATACCAGACGCCTTAGAGGCAAAGCTAAAAGAGATTGCAAGCAACACAAATTCAACCATTGAAAGCGTTGTTAAGGACATCCTTGAGAACTACACCGAGGAAGTATACGAGGATTACCTTCTTGGCAAGATTGCCAAAGAGAGACTAAAAGATTTAGACCAGGCGGTTGAGGTTAGCTTGGATGAACTATAAGCTTAAATTCCTGCCAAAAGCCTTAAGGGAGTGGGAAAGGCTTGACGGCTCAATTAAGGAGCAGTTTAAAAAGGTGCTTGCCAGAAGGTTGGAAAATCCTTTTGTAGCCTCAGCCAAACTTTCAGGCGTTGAAAACTGCTACAAAATAAAGCTAAAAAAGGCGTCTTACAGGCTTGTATATCAGGTGGATGTAAAAGAAAAAAGTTTAACCGTTTTAATAGTCGCTAAAAGGGATGAAGTTTACAGTATCTTTAAAGACAGATTATTTTAGAGCTTATGAGCTTAATAAAGAGTGAAAGAGCTTTCTTTGCCATAGGCTTCATAATCAGCTTCATAGCTTCATTCCTTCTCTTGGTAAGCCTCAACACGCCCATTCTATATGCTCTTTTTGCAAGCCTGTTTATAACGATGTTTGGCGGTGTGATTTTAGGGTGTTTGGCGGTTGGTGTTGTTTTACTTGTTGTTGAGTATGTGGGGTGGGCGTTTAGGGGTTTATATGAAAGATAACGCCTTGAGTTTTGAATAAAGTTTTTTATCCTTCTTTTCTGAAGCCAAATTAATCAACTTCCTTAGTTGCCTTTCAAAATGGTTAAAACTGTATCTTGTGTCAGATGGTCTAATATTTTCCAATATAGCCTGCTTTTCCTCTTTGGTAAGCTTTTTTACAAGAAATTTATCAACAAGATTTCTATCCTTTAATTCCTCAGCCAGTAAAAGAGCATGCCAACGATAAGGGTAGCAAGTATTGCAATAATTGCCCTTTTTAATCTGTTTACCACACATTATACATTTTCTATCAATTACAGCAGTCTTCTTTTTTCTTTTTGGCTTGGCACGGATAGCTTGTTTAACTGTTTTTATTATGTTTTCAAGATTTCCTAAAATAAATTCTCTGGTTATTTCAACCCCTTTAGCTTCTAAAGCCTTAAACGCCAGGTCTTTTAATTCTTGTTTCTTGTAATCTGGCTTATTTACCAATAAACCGTCAATTATTGCATTCAAGAACACTTTTGGGTTTCTGTAAATTAGATATAATAATTCAGGTGTATCCTCAAGGCTACTCAAAACAGAAGCAGATAAAACAGCATTAAAATTGAGGTTTTTGAGAAACACTACTTCTATTTCTGTAAAATTCCCAATTTCAGTCTTAACTTTCCATAAAACAACAACATTAATTATCCTTTGATACCTTATTTCATCATATTTTTCGTTGCCATAAAACTCTTCTAAATCTTCATAATGGGCATGGTAGGTAAACAAAGGAAACGCTAAATACTTTGTTGATTTAACTCTTGCCATCCAATCAATGTTCCTGTTGGGCGTAAGAATTGAAACCTCTGATAAGGCTTCCAAGACTTTACACACAAGCTTATCTTTGCCTAAAGTTACATAATCTTCAAAAAAACCGAGGTAATAATACAAAAAATCATTTTTATCAAACAACTTCCCCTTAAGTATTATTGCTGGCAAATCACCAAGCTCTATTAGTCTATTATCTCCCCATCTTCCAAGTTTTTCTCCTAAACTTATGAAATGCACATACTCATTCTTTTTACGCTGATATATAACAGTCTTTAAAAAATTATCTTTCTCTTTCTCCCATTGTATATAAATTTCTTTACTCATAGGTTAATCTCCTTGCTTCTCTATTTCTTATACATTAGTTCTTTAGAGAAATCAAGTTAATGGAGGTGATTTATGAGGCTTGTCAGAATAGAAAAGGACGAGCTTGAGAGGTATGGGATACCATTCAACAGGAGAACATTTTACAACTGGCATTACAGGGGTGTTCACCCAGAATTATTCGTAAAAATAGGGCGCAAACTTTTCATTGATTATGACAAATTCTTGGAGCTTGTAGAGGCCTCAGCACAGAAATCATACCAAAGAGCAAAGAAAATAAAAGAACTTAGAGAGGGGGTGTAAATGAGAGAAATAAAAAAAGCCCTGCAAGGCGGACAGGGCAATATAAACAACACACACATGGATTATACGAAATCCAACAATCATAATCAAACAAAAAAGCAAGAGGCGGATACGAAAATGGAGATAGTAAAAGAAGACCTAAAGAACAGTTGTTTAACCATTGAAGATGTTAAAGCGGTTGCATGGAAGCTTATTGAAACGAAAGACGAGCTCAGGAATGT
>JALWEJ010000069.1 GCA_027014115.1 Desulfurellales bacterium | reverse complement strand
AGGATATAACATTAAACAGAGAATATGCACAGATATGCGGATACACACACGAAGACCTGCAAACGGTATTTAAAGACAGAATAGAAAATGCAAATCTGGAACTTGTAAAGAAATGGTATAACGGATATAACTACTTCGGCAAACCTCTGTATAATCCCTTTGACATACTTCTTTTTATTTCAAGCGGATATGACTTTAGAAACTACTGGTGGCAGACAGGCAACCCCTCTTTTCTCATAGAAAAGCTGAAAGAAGAAAACTACTACATACCGGAGCTTGAGAATGCTTTGATATCCGAAGAGGCTTTGGAAACCTTTGATGTGGACTATATAGACTTAAGAGCACTGCTTTGGCAGACAGGATATCTGTCTATAAAAGAGAAGCTTGCAGACGAAACAGGTAGTAATATGTATAAGCTGTCTGTACCAAACCTTGAAGTCCAGTTTTCACTAAACAGACTATTCATTGACTATCTCACAAATCAGAGAATGGAGAAAACAAGGTATGAGCTTGATATAAGAAAAGCATTGAAAGAAAACAGATTTGAC
The DNA here is from genome assembly GCA_027014115.1 of Desulfurellales bacterium. Classification (GTDB taxonomy): domain Bacteria; phylum Campylobacterota_A; class Desulfurellia; order Desulfurellales; family Hippeaceae; genus JALWEJ01. Next base: position 2,279 of record JALWEJ010000069.1, on the reverse strand, counting down.
TCATTTCTAGACCATCTAAAAACCATCTTTTCAACAATCCCCTACAACAACTATGCAAACAATATAATCTCTCAGTATGAGGGATACTACAGCAGTGTGGTCTTTGTCTATCTTATGACATTAGGTTATGATGTTATAGCAGAGGATGTAACAAACAAAGGCAGGATTGATTTAACAATAAAAACAAATGACAAAATTTTAATTATAGAATTCAAGGTTGATGCGGAAAAAGAAGAACCCATAAAACAGATAAAAGAGAGAAGATACTTTGAAAAGTACTTAAATGAGAATAAAGACATCTATCTTATTGGTATAAGCTTTGACTCAAAAGAGAAAAACATAAAAGAATACGAGATGGAGAAGGTAGAATGAAGATGATTTTGGATTTTGGATGGGATGAGTTGTTGAATATAGGAATTGTTAAGTAGGTAAGTGGAGAAATAGTTGAGTGGAAATTTTGGGTTTTAATATTCCTTTTGCATTCTTAAGGCGCGTTAAAGAAGGGAATAATTCCAAAACTTTGCACCTCGTAGGTGAAAGAAATGGGGAGGTGATAATGAATAGTGACAGTGTAAGTGCTATAGAAAAGTTAGACAAACAAGACCAAGATAAAATAGAGTATTTTGCCAAACTTTTACTAAATCAGTCAAAATATAAAAAATTAAAAGATGAAATAGAGCAAAGAAGAGAAGAGATAAAAAATGATGAAATCCTCTCTCACGATGATGTTTGGAAAGGCATAGATGCTTAAAATAATTTATGCCAAAAGTGTCTCTAAAGATTTAAAAAGAATTGCAAAGTACAATCTTCATAGAATAAAATCCGGCATTGAAGAGTTGGAGAATTTTCCAAATATCTCCAACATAAAATATTTAACAAATCATCCTATTGCAGAGTATAGGTTAAAAGTTGGTAACTACAGGATTTTATTTGATGTGGACTGGCAAAATAAGGAAATACATATACTAAAAATAGGTCACAGGAGAGACGTTTATTAACAAAGATGAATAGGTAAAGACAATATTGAATTTTGGATGGTAGATTGAAAAACGGTGAGTGGAAATTTTGGGTTTTAATATTTCTTTTGCATTTTGCATTTTTGTGGCGTGTTAAACAAGGGAATAATCCCAAAAGTTTGCATCTCGTAGATGATGGGTTGGTGGGGATAACACACAAGATGATAGAAAAAGGATGAGATGGATATAAAAACGCAGCTTATTTCTATGAGGTGTGAGGAAAGAAATAAGGTTATGGTGACAAAAAATGTCATGAATCGACAAAAAATGTATAAACAGATGTTGACTTTTATTTGGTGTTATGATAAGATTTTTAGTAAGTTTTTAAAAGGTTACCTAAGGGAAACATTCCATTAAACACCGCTTAACATGGCAAAAACGTTGTCATTACAGCAATGGAGTGTGTATTGCTTAAAAATTATCGACCTTAAAAAGAGGGGGGTGATAAGAAAGCGAAGGCTAAAGGTTTCTCAAACGGGTGGTTGGAAATTTGTTGTAAAAAATAATTAAAGGAGGTTTTTTATGGTGATTCAAAAACTTGGCAAAACATTGAAGTCGGACAAAAAGGGTTTCACGCTCATTGAGCTGCTTGTGGTTGTAGCAATTATTGCAATATTGGCAGCTATCGCAATACCACAGTATGCGAGGTATAGAAAGAGTGCTCAAGACTCATCAGCATTGAGTGATCTAAAAACAATCCAAACAAATGCAGAAGCATATTATGCAGATAATATGAAGTATCCGAATTAAAAAACTCGAATTCGAAAAGGAGGTTTTTTATGAAAAAAATATTTATATTCTTAATGGCTGTTTCAGTAATGGCATTCTTTAGTGGAGTTTCTTTCGCTGCTGGCCAAAGTAGTTCCAACGGGTCAATAACTTTAGGTGGTACTGACAGCATTACTGTAACACTTTCATCAAATGTAGAAGCTAATTATTATTCAGCTAATGGAGATGCTTACGCTGCTTCCACATACAATTCCAAAGGCACGGGTAAGGCTTATGGTGCATCAAGTGACTCATCTGTTATATTTTACAAAACAAATCAAAATTCAGCTGGCAGTTTGACTAACGGAAATTCAAAAGACTTTAATGGTTGGGATACTTACTAAAAAAAAGAGCCGGGGTTCGGCTCTTTTTTTTATTTTAAGGATTTAATGTGTGTGGTCCTTCAAAATTCAAAACAACATTTTTAAAAGATGAACTTTGGATGTTGGCAGTCACAGGGGCATTCCAGCATAACAAGGTTTATTCTCCCGATAT